>SVKD01000010.1 GCA_015068645.1 Oscillospiraceae bacterium | reverse complement strand
ATCCTCCAAATATGTTCTTTTGACTGGCAGGTCATTACCATTGTAACATATTTGGAGGATTTTTTCTCACCGGTTAACCTTTATCGAACCACGCGACTATCGCGTGGTTTTCGTTATACAAAAAGAGAGGTATCACAACTGTGATACCTCTTTTTAGGTAAAATCCAATTAGATAGCGTATACGCTAACCTGTTTTTTGTCTCTTTTGGTTTCAAATTTAACTTTACCGTCGATTAATGCGTATAAAGTATCGTCAGAGCCTTTACCAACGTTGTTACCGGGGTTGATTTTGGTACCTCTCTGTCTTACCAGGATGTTACCTGCTAAAACAAACTGACCGTCTGCTCTTTTCGCGCCCAGTCTTTTGGATTCACTGTCTCTGCCGTTTTTGGTGCTACCTACACCTTTTTTATGAGCAAATAACTGGAAATTAATTTTAAACATAATCTAATCCTCCACTTCAATCATTTTTACATAATCCGAATATTCCGTTGCAACCTGACGTAAGGTTAAAACCATAGTCTCCAAGAGAATGTTCACCTTTTCCAGATTTATCCGGTCGGAAATTTCAGGAATACCGCACTCTAAGTGCCCATCATCGATTACAATATTCAATCGGATACCGAGCAATTCAGACATCCCTAAGATTACGGATTGGGTTGCGGTGGACACATTGGCACACACAATATCCTTTCCGATTTCTTCATAGCCGGAATGACCATCTACCGTAAACCGATAAATATTACCGATATAGTTCCTGTCAATCTCAATGTTTATCATAAAAATTAACCGTTGATTTT
Source organism: Oscillospiraceae bacterium (assembly GCA_015068645.1). Classification (NCBI taxonomy): domain Bacteria; kingdom Bacillati; phylum Bacillota; class Clostridia; order Eubacteriales; family Oscillospiraceae; species Oscillospiraceae bacterium. The sequence continues at coordinate 94,516 of SVKD01000010.1, read as the reverse complement.
TTCAATCTGAACTTTGGTATAAGCCTGTCTGTGACCCTGTTTTTTGTGATAACCTTTTTTCGGTTTATACTTGTAAACAATGATCTTTTTGCTTCTGCCTTCTTTTAAAGCTTTTGCGGTTACAGTTGCACCTGCAACATAAGGAGCACCAACTTTGATGCCGTCATCGGAGCCGATTGCCAACACTTCGTTGAAAGTGTAAGTTTCGTTTTCACCGAGACCCAGTTTTTCGATGTAGATTACATCGCCTTCTGCTACTTTGTACTGCTTACCGCCGGTTTTTAAAACTGCGTACATAATAAGTACCTCCCAATTAAATTTTTTGCACCCTTTCGGGTGGTTATTTAGGACACGCCCGGATGATGGTGACCCTGCAACTGCAGAATTCTTGTGCCACTCCAGAGCGGTTACCACAGTATTATACATTCTATTTGCTAAAATGTCAAGCTTTTTTTTGTATTTTTTTAATTTTTTCTCTCAACAACCGATAAGGCCCTATTCCCCTAACAAATCTTCCACAAAATAAGCGTTGGTATCGGCAGGTTTGCCGTCCATGCCAAACACGGTGACACGAACATAAATATCATCGGGATTCACTTCAAATTCTGCTTCGTTGATGTGATCGCTGTCGGTAGGAAATGCAGTGTAGCTATGGCGGATACCGGTGGCAAATACGATTCTTTTGGCATCGGAGGTTTTAATGTGAAGTTTGTTGCCTTCCATATATAAGCTATAGATTTCGGGTCCCATAGAGGCATAGAAATTGCCTTTTACAAGTGCATCGGTGATGGAACGGTATTCTAATTTATCCGCTTTAATCATGGTGAAACCGCCAAAGGAATCGCAACGTGGACTGTCAAAAGGATGGTGATTGTGATTATCGTCGGTGGCAATACAGAAGATTTTTTTGCCGGCAGCAAGCATTTCACCATACTGCTCGGAGTTATATTCGTCGTAGCCCTCGGTCACGCAACCATAGTTACAGATCTCCATGGCGTTCATTCCGTCATACTTACCATAGATATCAAATCGTTCCAGCGACCAGGTAGGATGGTTATAGGTAACAAAGAATCCTTTTTCCCGGGCGTGCTTCATAATACTGTTGATATTTTCCGGCGTATATTCTCTGGTCCATAAGGGTTCAGACTTATCGTAGGTAACCGTGTAACGAGGATCGTTTAACGCCATAATTTCATCATAGTAACGGTTTGGCAAACTGAAGCAAGGCTGAACCACATTATCAGGATCCAATGCAATCAGACAAATGTGACAAACCGGAATCACGTGATAGGGATTTTCTTCGGTTTCGTTATCAAAATCATATTCGGTACCGGTTAAGGCAACGAAATTTTCGTCGGTTAATTCCGGATGAGGAACCATAACCTTATGGTCGGTATAGGCAATGACGGAATAGCCCCGTTTCTGATATTCTGCCTTCATTTCTTCGGGAGACAGCTTTCCGTCAGACACGGTGGAATGACAATGTAAGTTTGCTTTATAAAAAGTGCCGTTTTCGGGCAATAAATACTTTCTCATATCAAAATCCCTCCCCTTTTATTTGATATAATCTTCCACAAAGTAGGCATTGGAAGTGGCGCGTCTGCCCTCTTTGTCACACACAGTTACTCTGAAGAAAATATCCTGAGGCCACACATCAAAAATAACCTCATTGAGTTTGCCACCTTCCGGACAATACTCATTGTAACAATGACGGATGCCGGAAGTGAAGTTGATGATTGCCGCATCGGAGGTTTTTACGTGCAATTTGTTCCCTTCCAGATACATACTGTAAATTTCGGGGCCCATAGATGCATAAAAATGCCCTTTTGTCATCGCATCGGTGATGGAGCGGTAATCTAAGTTTTCCGCTTTAATCATGGTAAAAGCACCGAAGGAATCGTTATAAGGACTGTCAAAGGGCTCAAAGTTATGGTTATCATCGGCAGAAATTCCGAAGATTTTTTCGCCGTTATGCAGTTTTTCTTCATACACCTTGGTGTTGTATTCGTGGAACCCTTTCACATAGGAGCCGTAGTTACAGATTTCGATGGCGTGCATCCCTTTGTATTGGCTATAGGTTTCGTAACATTCCTTTGCCCACTTGGGATGATTGTATGTAACGAAAAATCCTTTTTCGCGAGCGGTTTTAATCACTTCGTTCACACCGTCGGGAGTGAACACTCTTTCATAAACGGGCTCATTGGGATCCAAAGTCACTTTATAACGGGGATCATTGCGTTCCAAAAGCCGGTCATAAAACCAGTTGGGTTGATAAAAGCAAGGCTGAATCACGTTTTCGGGATCCAATGAAATCAGGCAAAAATGGGTGGTTCTGGATTGCTCCCAGGATTGACCGGGAAGCACCTCATCAAAATAGTATTCCATCCCGTATAATGCCACAAAATCGTCGCTTTGAAGCTCCGGATGCGGCACTAAAATATTGTGGTCGGTATATGCTACAACAGAATAGCCGCGCTGTTTGTATGCCTCTTTGATTTCCTCAGGGGTTAACTGTCCGTCGGAAATGGTGGAGTGACAATGCAAATTTGCTTTATAAAACTGCCCGTTTTCAGGCAATAAATAAGTTCTCATAATGAGGTCTCTCCTTTATAAAATATCTTCCATAAAATATGCGTTGGTGTCGGCAGGTTTTCCGGATTTATCAAATACTGTCACTCTCACATAAATATCATCGGGACGGAGTTCAAATTCAGCTTCGTTGATGGTATCCCCTTCCAGCGGATACGCACAGAAACTGCGACGAAGACCGGTGGTAAACACGATTCTTGCTGCATCGGAAGACTTGATATGTAATTTATTATCTTCCACATACAAGCTATGAATTTCAGGACCTTGGGACGCATAAAAGTTTCCTTTTAACAGGGCATCGGTAATGGTTCTGTATTCCAATTTATCTGCCTTAATCATAGTAAAGCCGCCAAAGGAATCACAGTACGGGCTATCCATGGGATGACCGTTATGATTATCATCTGTGGCAATACAATAAAGCTTTTTGCCCTGACGAAGCAACTCGTCATACACGTGGGGATTATAATCGTGATATCCTTCCGTCATACAACCGTAGTTGCAGATCTCCATAGCATTCATACCTTCGTATTTGCTGTAAATTTCGTAACCTTCCTGAGACCAGGCAGGGTGATTATAGGTCACAAAATAACCTTTTTCACGGGAAGTCTTTATCATATCATTAATATAATCTGCATTGTACTGGAATTCATACGGTGGGATGGATTCATCACGCTGCACCACAGACTTATCCGGCAGATGCTGATATAACCAGGAATCGCGGAAACAAGGCTGCACCGTGTAATCGGGGTCAGTGCCAACCAAACAAATATGACAGGTTTTCAACTGATGAAATCCTTCTCCATTTTTGGCTTCTTCGGTGAGGTCATATTCCACACCGTGAAGAACTACAAAGTCTTCGTCAGTTAACTCCGGATGAGGTACCAACACATTGTGGTCTGTATATGCAATTACGGAATAGCCTCTTTTTTTGTATTCTTCTTTCATTTCTGCCGGAGACAGTCTCCCGTCAGATACGTTGGTGTGGCAATGCAGATTTGCTTTGTAAAACTGACCGCCTTCGGGTAACAAATACTTTCTCATAGCGAATATTCTCCTTTATTTTTATGTTTTCTCAAAATAGAATATGGTATCCGTTTTGATTCCCTTTTTATCAAATGCGGTCGCTCTCAACTATCAGTCAACGGGACGGATGATAAATTTGATTTTTTGTTTTCTCTTAAATACTTTCGCCTAACAGCTTTATCGTTTCTTTAATGTTGATATTCTGAGGGCAATGTCCTTCACAAACACCACACTGAATACAATCTTTCACGTTGGCGTACTTTTCCTGCAGAATTTGTTTGGTTTCTTCCCAAACGGATTCCGCCGCTAAGTGCTTGTTGTATACCGTGAACACATCCGGAATTTGAATTTTCTTAGGGCAATCGTCCACACAGTAACGACAACCCGTACATGGAATCTGACGAACGGTGCGAATTAAATTTCTCAGTTCTTCGGAAAGTTGCATTTCTTCCTCACTAAAAGGAACAAAGCCTTTCATAAAGGCAATATTCTCGGTAATCATATCCATATTGCCCATTCCCGACAATACCATTTCCACATCGGGAAAACTTGCGGCAAAACGGATAGCAAATTCCGCCTCGGAATTTTTTGAATTTTGTGCTAAAAACTCTTTTGCTTCTTTGGGAAGATTCACCAGCGTGCCGCCCTTAACAGGTTCCATTACAATTACTTTTTTTCCGTGTTTTCGGCACACATCATAGCAGGCTTTGCTCTGCACGCCTGCGTCATCATAATCTAAATAATTAAACTGAATCTGCACAAACTCAATAAAAGGTTGTTCGGTTAAAATTTTATCCAACACATCTGCGGTATCGTGAAAAGACATGGCAATATGTTTCACTTTGCCCTCTTCTTTTAACTGTTTCACAGTTTCAAAAGAATTGCAACGAAGATTTTTCTGATACAAATCACGATTCATACAATGGAAGATATACACATCAAAATAGTCCACGCCACAAGATTCCAGCTGACTTTCAAACAAGGGACGGATTTCTTCTTCGGAATTATAAATCCAGGGAGAGAGTTTGTTTGCCAACACAAAGCTTTCTCTCGGATAACGCTTTGCCACACATTCACGAATGGCAATTTCACTGTCGCCATCCAAATACACACGAGCAGTATCAAAATAGTTAAAGCCTGCTTCCATAAAAGCATCTACCATCTGATTGACCTGTTCGTAATCTACAGCCTTTTCAATCATCGGGAGTCTCATAAAGCCAAAACCGAAATTCTTTTTTACTTTTTCAAATAGCATAACGAATTTCTCCTTTTTACTCATATAGAATGCCTGAGTTTTACCACACAAAGGGTATCAGGCGATATTTTACCTTTTTGCAATAATCCGGGTAACCGGGCAATTCCTTTTTCAAAAAATCTTCCTCGTGACGAATCCGTTTCACAATCAATGCAGGATACACCAAAAACACAAAAAAAGCATACAATGAACCTAACACCAAGGGCATAGACAAAAACAGAAGTAACGTAACGCTGTACATCGGATGACGGACAACCGCATATAATCCTGTATCCACTACCCTCTGACGTTCTGATACCTCAATTGTACGGGAAAGATAGGGGTTTTGACAAATCACCACCGCATATAACAGATACGCAATCAAAAACACAACGGCAAAAATCACAGATACCGAAAAGGGCAACTGATACCAACCAAAGCGGATGCCAAGCCCTGCCAGGATAAATCCTGCAACAAACATCAGGGCACTGCCAAGTATCACAAACCTTTGTTCTCTGCTTTCTTCTTTTGTATGAAGACGTTTTTCAAGGCGTTCGGGTGATGTTATCATCAACAAAATTCCTGCCAAAAACATGGGGATAAATAAGATACCTAAAAGAATCCACCCGCTAGGATACGCAAATGTCCCTGCCGAAAGAAAAACAAGCAGACCAACCAGTAAAAAGCCCACCATCATTTTTGTAATTGCCGAAACTAATAATCTAAGATTCATGGTATAAATCCTTTTCAACAATATTCCGATTCGCAACACTTTCACAAATAAAGCATACCACACTTTTTTGAAAAATTCAAGCAATTCCGGGAGATGAAATCATATTTTTTTATCTTCGGCAGATTTTGGTAAATCAAAAAGCATTTTTTACGAAAAAAAGAGTAGTTCGAATCACTACTCTTCTTCTCTTATCATCGTATTATTTCCGTTTACAAATGCGCAAGAGCTGAATCAAAACGGTAGGCACAAAAGCGAGCAACGCAATCCATCCAATCTGACTACCGTTTAAAGCGGTAACCTCGAACCAATGGTCTAAGCCTGGAATAAACAGCACCGCAGACAACAGCAGAATTCCCAATCCGAACGCACCTAAACTTGCTCGGTTACTAAAAAGACCGATTTTGAAGATAGACCGTTCACTTCGGCAGTTAAAACCATGGAACAAACGAGCCAAGGTCAGGGTAGCAAACGCCATGGTACTCGCTAACATTGCGTTTCCTGCCAAAAGTCCCAAATGAAATGCAATCATGGTACAAACGGCAATCAATCCGCCTTGCAAAAGCAATTGCATCATAAAGGACTGATTTAAAATGCCCTCTTTGGGATCTCTTGGTTTTTGTGATAACAAATGAGGATCTGCCCCCTCCATACCGATGGCAATCGCAGGCAAAGAATCTGTCAGAAGATTCATAAATAACAAATGCACAGGCGCAAAAGGAACAGGCAAGCCCATAATAGAAGTATAAAGTACTGCCAAAATCCCTGCCATATTGCCCGACAACAGAAACTTAATAGCATTTTTGATATTGCGGTACACATTTCTGCCGTTTGCCACCGCTTTGATAATGGTGGCAAAATTATCATCAGTTAAAATCATGGCAGAAGCATCCTTGGAAACCTCAGTCCCGGTAATCCCCATGGCTACACCGATATCAGCCTTTTTCAAGGCAGGAGCATCATTCACTCCGTCACCGGTCATACTGACAATATGTCCTTTGGACTGCCAAGCGTTCACAATACGGATTTTATTTTCGGGAGATACCCGGGCATATACTGAAATTTTTTCTATTTTTTCAACCAGTTCTTCCTGACTCATGGCATCCAGTTCTGCACCGGTTACCGCCAAGTCTCCATCTTTAAAAATGCCAATTTGTTTTGCAATCGCCGTTGCGGTTACTTTATGGTCACCGGTAATCATCACGGGCTTGATGCCTGCTCGGATGGCGTCCGAAACCGCATCTTTCGATTCCACTCTGGGCGGATCCATCATAGAAATTAAGCCCAAAAAGGTGTATCCGTTTTCATCGGAAAGTTCCATGGTTGCTTTATCGTCTGATTCTTTGTAGGCAAACGCTAAAACACGGAGTCCATTTTCCGAAAACTCCATATTTTTTGACAAAATGGCATCCTTATCTTCCTGCGTAATCGGACGGATTCCGTCGGAAGTACGAATATTTTCGGTACGGTCTAAGAGCACATCTACCGCACCCTTGGTTAAAATCGTGGGAACATTATGCAAACGGTATTTTGCAGACATCAGTTTTCGGTCGGAATCAAATGCAATTTCTGCCATTCTGGGCATAATTTCACGAAAAAACTCTTCATTCATATCAATGGAACGAGCCATTTCCAGAAGGCAGGATTCAGTGGGGTCTCCGATGCCTTTGCCGTCCACAATGGCAGAATCATTGGTCAGCATGGCATTGTATAACAGATAACGATGAAGCTGATTTTTAATGTCAAGTTCCATTGCGGTGATGGTTTTTGTGTCAATATAAATCTGTTGAACACTCATTTTATTCTGTGTGAGGGTACCTGTTTTATCCGAACAAATTACCGATACACATCCTAAACTTTCTACCGCCTTCAATTCTTTGATAATGGCATTTTCTTTTGCCATTCGTTGCGTGCCCATTGCTTGCACAATGGTAACAATAGAACCCAGTGCTTCAGGAATTGCCGCCACTGCCAATGCCACTGCAAACATCATTGCATCTAAAATAGGCATTTGACGATACAATCCCAACCCAAATACCACAGCAGAAATAATCATAATCACAATGGCAAGACGACTGCTGAACTGATCCAAACTAACCTGCAAAGGTGTTTTCTTTTCTCCGGTAGCATTCATCAGAGCGGCAATCTTGCCGATTTCGGTATTCATACCGGTACCTGTTACCAGAACAGTGGCACGGCCGTAGGTCACCAAACTGCCGGAATACACCATATTCACTCTATCACCAAGAGGCACTTCATCAAAAATATCAATAACCTTTTTCTCCACATTAGTGGATTCTCCTGTTAAAGAACTTTCGTTTAACTGCACGGAAAAATTTTCTATAATTCTGCCGTCTGCCACCACCATATCTCCGGCTTCCAACAGCATAATATCTCCCGGCACTACCATTCGGGATGCAACTTCAATTTTTTTGCCGTCTCGCATCACTTTTGCATTGGGAGAAGACAGCGATTTCAAGCTATCCAAAGATTTTTCGGCGTTTTTATGCTGAACGGTTCCCAACACAGCGTTAATGAGAATCACTGCAAAAATAACAATCGTGCTCTCTATGTTCCCGGAAACCATCGATATCACCGCTGCAATCATCAAAATAATAACCAACAAATCCGCAAATTGGGATAAGAATACCTGTAACGTGCTTTTTCGTTTTCCTTCTTTTAGCACATTGGGGCCTTTTTCTTCCAGAACACGTTGCGCCGCATCCGAAGAATGCCCCTGTTCTGTGGCACCAAGCTCACTGTAAATCTCCTCAATTTTCTTTTGGTAAAACTCTTTCATCCTGCTCCTGCCTTTCTCCACTCACTATTATAATCATAAAAAAAGACTCTTGTGCAGTTTTTTCTGCACAAAAGTCTCGTAACCGATATTCGGCATACGTTACCAAGTTGCAAAAACAACTGCGATTGTTGATAACGTATTAAAACTACTCCCTTTTGGTTGTTTTGATATTGATTGTAACAGTATAGCATTATCAAAAAAATTTGTCAAGAGTTTTTAAAAAATTCACTCATTGATTCTGCAACATTTTTTCAATGGAAATGCCGTAACCTCGGGTGGGGTCATTTACCAAAACGTGAGTAACGGCACCAATGATTTTTCCATTTTGCAAGATTGGAGAACCGCTCATCCCCTGCACAATCCCCCCCGTTTGGGATAGCAAGCGCTCGTCAACCACGCTGATAATAAAATCCCGATTCCCCTGTCCGTCCAAAACTCTTAAAATTTCAATTTCATATTCTAACGTCCCTTTTTCACAAACTGTTGATAAAATGGTGGCCTTGCCTAATTTTACTTCCCGTTTGGCACCTGCCGGAATGGGTTTTCTCTCAATAAATTCTTCATTTTCCAAAGATCCCATCAATCCTGTTGCGCAGTTCGATTGAATCGTGCCTACAGCAATATCTGACAACACGCCCACAAGCTCACCTGAACGATTTTTTTCTGCTTTATTGACATCTTTGATATCCACCAATTCTACTTGTCCCTGACGTACAGCATAAGTTTTGTCGGTATCCGAATCGTTAACCGGATGCCCTAATGCCGCAAACTGCTTTTTGTCTTCCGTAAAAAAAGTAACGGTACCAATTCCTGCAGCACTGTCCCGAAGCCACATTCCGCAAACAAGTTGATTCGCCTGATTTCGTTGAGGGGTAATATCCAGTTGGACCGACTTATCCCCCCTCAGTACGGTCAGGGTAACGGTATTTTCTCCAATGCTTCGGAGAATTTCCTCAAAATGACGGGTATTTTGTAATGTTACCGCATTTACCTTGGTAATCACGTCCCCGTTTTTAACACCTGCCTTCTTGGCAGGCAAATTTCCCTGTTCCACCCCCACAACCATCACACCCTTGGTTTTCAATCGCATTCCGACAGCCTGTCCGGACGGAATCAGACGACTATCAATTTTCGTTCGTCCCACCAGAACTCCACGAGGTAAAAATGCTCCGGTCAACAAAAATAAAGCGCAAGTAAACCCTATTGCTCCCAGTAAGAATTTCAGAGTCTTTCCGTGTTTCTTTTTCGGTTTTTTTCGTTTTAAATTTTTAAAAAACATTTTGAATATCACATCCGTTTTCTGTATTGTTTCAAAATTTTCTTATCTTTAGTTTGGCGTTTTACAATCAAAAAAAACAGATGCAATTTTCGGTTTTTCAGTATAAAAAAAACTGACAGAAAATTCTGTCAGTTTTTTTGGATATTTTTTCTTTTATTTTCTAATTTTTTAAATGTTAATCAACCATACACCAGACAAGCAAGTCGGTTGCCTCACGATTGGCAAATGAAAAATAAGGAATCAATCTTGCCGTAAAAAATTCCCGTTCCGCATTTTTGATGCGATATAGCTCGTCAGTCATCTTCCGACGCTTTGCATCCATATAAAGAACCGGGGCAGGAATCGTATCTTCTGTTACCACACGATGAGTCCCCAGCTCCAAAATGGTAATATCGCGAAGATTTTCACCATTATCCAATCCTTCCATGCAATATACGATAGGACCTCTCATCACAGCATATCTGCCTGCATTATCCTGCACATTGGGATGTGCTTCCATAAAATGAATCTGCATGGGCAAAGAAACTCTCACCACATCACCATCCTTCACAGAATATACGGCAAAACCATTTTCGGTTGCGCCTTGATATTCCACACACCAGGACGGAATACGGATATACATAGCAGCAGGTTCTCCGTGATAGGTAAACTCCAGCTCTCCATCGGCGGGATAGTTAGTTTTTAAAGAAATTTTAGCCTCTTTTCCGTTGATAGTGAGGTTGGTTTCACCGGAAATAAACTGATTACAATAAATATTTGCTCCATCCACGGTATAAGCATAACGGGGAATGGTCGCAAGCATTCTTAAAATATTAGGCGGACAGCAGGAGCATTCAAATACCTTTGCACGCTCGCAAGCCGCCTGAAAGGTGCTACGCTGATACTTTTTTAAATCAAGCTCCAAAGGATTCATATAGAAGAACCGGTCTCCACTTAAAGAAACACCGGAAAGAAGATTATTAAAATATATCCGTTCAATCAGATCACCATATTTGGAGTCCGCTTGGGTTTCCTGCAATTCTCCTGCAAACAAGGCCAGAGCAATGGCTGCACAGGTTTCGTTATAAGTATCTCCATTAGGAAGATCGTATGCATAAGAAAACTGTTCGTCCACCCTCTCGGCACCAACACCGCCGGTGATACTCATTTTCTTTGTGGTAATATTTTCAAACAGTCTGTCGCAGGCCGCTTTTAGTTCCTTGTCCTTGTCGATTTTCGCAAGCATTGCCATCGCAGTGTAAAGATATCCGGCGCGAACAGAATGTCCCACTGCCTCCTTTAATTCCCGCACGGGAAGATTATCCTGCCCGTATTGAGTATTGGAATCCTCCCTTTGCTCTCCTCTTTGATTTAAGAAAAATCGGGCAAGTTCCAGATGTTTTTCATTGCCAAGATACCCATAGAGTTTTAAAAGAGCAAGTTCAATTTCTTCGTGTCCCGGCGTTTGGAATTTTGCCGTTTTTTCTTCTACGAATGCGCGGTAGATACAATCAACATTTTTTAACATACACTGTAAAAGCTTGTCTTTTCCCGTTGCCTGATGATACGAAATTGCAGCTTCAATCAGATGTCCTGAACAATACAGCTCGTGATCTCCCCGATTTTGATAAATCCCATCAGGATTCACGGTTAAAAAATAAGAATTGAAATATCCGTCTTCACGCTGATTTTTGGCAATATCATCCACCATTTCATCCACCAAAGATTCCAGCTTAGCGGAAGGATTTTTCATCAGAAGATACCCAACACCCTCAATCCATTTTGCCACATCAGAATCCCAGAAGATATGAGGTTTGTTTTCATCTCCCTCCTTCCACAGACACTTTAGGGCATCAAAACGTCCCGTTTCTTTGAAACGATCATACACACTTTTCACCACTTGATTGCGGTTTAAATCTTCATAAAATTTCCAAAATCCGTCTTTTATGACGGTCTTTTCAAAGCTCAGGTTTTTCATTGTGCTTCCCCATTTAATCTATTGATTTTTCTAAAAAGATATGCTATACTTATCCTATCATTTTCCAGGATGAAATGCAACCTTAATTTTCGTATGAAAGGTAGGAAAATCCGATTATGTTTGAGCAAGTAAAAAACTGTGGAGCAGGCAAATTCATATCCAGCCATAACTGGATTCATCCCGACCGTGTGATTGATTCTTATGAACTTCTCTTTGTTACCAAGGGATGCGTCTATCTTCATCAGGACGGAATCGACTACGAATTAAAAGCCAACGATATTCTGCTGTTGGAGCCAAATATTCGCCATTTTGGGTACAAACCCAGCACCGACACTGAGTTTTTCTGGTTACACTGGACTTCCCCGGGGAAAATTCTTAAAGAATCTCTTTATACCGCTCCGGAAAATCCCTACCGTATCAGCTTATATTTCAGGCAACTGATTGAAGCCCGTGTTACCAATATGCCCGGCGAAACTATGGATTATCTGACTCGTTTGATTTTGTTGGAGCTGTTTGTCAACGCCAATCAATCAGGTACCAATGCCGTGGCGGAAAAAATCCGAGCCTGGATCAAAGCAAACTCTCACGCTCCCATCACCGCCTCGCAGATCGCTGACCGATTTGGTTATAATGTGGATTATCTGAACCGTTTATATAAGCTTAGTTTTCAAAAAAATATCAAAGAAGCGATCAATGAAGAACGCATCCGTTATCTGAAAATGCTGATGTTATACGACAATATGCCCCTAAAAGAAGTGGCGATGAAAGCCGGCTTCTCCGACTACAAATATTTTCTGCAGTTTTTTAAATACCACGAAGGAATCACACCCACACAGTTTTATAAACAATTTTCCAAAATTTATATCAATTCCCGCTAACCGAGAAACTTCATTAAAAAAAGCCCGTCTGTTAATTCAGACGGACTTTTTTAATACACACTATGATCTGCCAAAATCTCATCAATATAGGTTTTCACATCTTCTAAGGTGAGAAGACTTGCCACCTTTAATTTATAAGGTTTGGCATTGTGAAACCCTTTTAAATACCACAAAATATGGCATCTTGCTTCTTTGATGGCATTCTTTTTGGTGGCACACATTTTTTCAATCTGACGGTACAGCACATCCATTTTTTCTTCTTTTGAAATCACACGGTCGGGATTTTTCACCAAATCAAACACAAAAGGATTTCCCAAAGCGGCACGACCAATCATCACGCCGTCACAACCGGTTTCTTTTTTCATCCGAAGATAGCTTTCTTGATCGCACACGTCACCGTTTCCGATAACAGGAATTTGCACCGCATCCTTTACCGCTTTGATATAGGACAAATCTGCCACGCCGGAATACTGCATTTCACGGGTTCTTCCGTGAACGGCAAGATAATCGGCACCTGCTTCTTCGCAAAGTCTGGCACATTCCACCACGTTTTTATGTTCACTATCAAAGCCGACACGAAGCTTTACGCTTAAGGGCAAATCGGTGGCTTTTCGCATAGCGGATACAATCTCAAAAAGCAGTTTTGGATTTTGCATTAAAGCAGAACCGTCACCGTTTTTCACGATTTTCGGCGCAGGGCAACCTGAGTTTAAGTCTATCATAGAAAAGCCCATATCACAAATTTGTTTTACCGCTTCGGATAGCACATCAGGTTCGTGACCGAATAACTGCACCGAAAGTGGTGTATCTTGGGAAGAAGTTTTTAACAAATCGTAGGTATGTTTATCCCGATAGGTCAGCGCCTTGGCACTAATCATTTCGGAAACTGCAAGGGTAGCCCCCTGCTCCCTTGCAATTTCACGGTATGCCAAATCGGTAACACCTGCCATGGGTGCCAAAATCAGATCGTTTTTTGCTAAAATATCCTGAATTTTATAATTCATTTAAGCTTTCTTCCACTTTAGCCAGTTTTTCTAAGAAGGACTGTTCTTTCGCTTTTTCTGCCTGCACCAGTTTTTCGGGAGCTTTGTCCACAAAACCTTTGTTGTTCAGCTTACTGCGAACTAAGTCCAATTCTTTTAACAAGAATTCTTTTTCCTTGGTTAAACGAGCTAATTCTTTATCTTTATCAATCAGTTCTGCCAACGGAATCATCACTTCAATGCCCTGACCAACCACGTTTACGGATTTTTCGGTTAACGCTTCCTTGGAATCCACCAGAATCATTTCAGAAGAATAGGTCAGCTTGGTCAAGAATTCAGAGCAAGAAGAAACAAAGTCTTTGTCCTCGGTTAACACATAGAGTTTGGTTTTGTTCTTGGGAGGAACATTCATTTCGCTTCTTGCATTTCTTACGGAAGTGATTAATTCAATATAGCTTTCCACTTTTGCTTCTTCATCAGCGAAGTTTAATGCTTCCTGATATTCGGGGAAGGAAGCAATCATGATGCTTTCATCTTCCACGGGTAACGCCTGGAAAATTTCTTCAGTGATAAAGGGCATAAAGGGATGGAGTAATTTTAAGAATCCGCTCATAACATAGCATAACACATTCTGAGCAGCCTTGTCTTCTCCTGCCATTAAGCGGGGTTTCACCATTTCAATATACCAGTCACAGTACACATTCCAAATGAAATCATACAGTTTGGAAACTGCCATACCCAGTTCAAATTTATCTAAATTTTCGTTAACGTCTTTTGCTAACGCATTAAATTTGGATAAAATCCATTTGTCTTCGGGTTCTAAGGTGTTTAAATCCAGTTCGATTTTATCAATGGTCAGATTCATTAAAACGAAACGGGATGCATTCCAGATTTTGTTTGCAAAGTTACGGGATGCTTCCACACGTTCGGTGTAGAAACGCATATCGTTTCCGGGAGAGTTCCCGGTTGCTAAGGTGAATCTTAATGCATCGGCACCATACTGGTCGATGATTTCCAAGGGGTCAATACCGTTTCCTAAAGATTTGGACATTTTTCTGCCCTGAGAGTCACGAACGATGCCGTGAATAAACACGTGTTTAAAGGGAGCTTCTCCCATATGTTCCATACCGGAGAAAATCATTCTTGCAACCCAGAAGAAAATAATATCATAACCGGTTACCAAAACGCTGGTGGGATAGAAATATTTTAATTCTTCGGTGTTATCGGGCCAACCTAACGTGGAGAAAGGCCACAATGCAGAAGAGAACCAGGTATCCAAAACGTCTTCTTCCTGCTTCATCTTACCGCCACATTTGGGACAGGTATGCACATCTTCTTTTGCAACCACCATTTCGCCACAGGCTTCACAGTAGTATGCAGGGATTCTGTGTCCCCACCATAACTGACGGGAAATACACCAGTCATGTACGTTTTCCATCCAGTTTAAATAGGTTTTGGAGAAACGGTCCGGCACAAACTGAATGGTGCCGTCTTTTACCACACGGATTGCTTCTTTTGCTAAGGGTTCCATTTTTACAAACCACTGGCTGGAAGTGATGGGTTCCACAGTGGTACCGCAACGGTAACACTGACCCACATTGTGTGCGTGTTCTTCAATTTTTACCAGTAAGCCTTGCGCCTGCAAGTCTTCAATCATTGCTTTTCTTGCTTCATAACGGTCCATACCTTCGTATTTTCCGCCGTAGTGATTGATGGTGGCATCATCGTTCATCACTTTAATCACTTCTAAGTTATGACGCTGCCCCACTTCAAAGTCGTTGGGGTCATGAGCGGGAGTGATTTTTACACAACCGGTTCCGAAATCTTTTTCCACATATTCATCGGCAACCACGGGAATTTCTCTGCCAACCAAGGGCAGTACCAGCATTTTGCCGACCAAGTGCGCATATCTTTCATCTTCGGGATGCACGGCAACTGCAGTATCACCCAATAAGGTTTCGGGACGGGTGGTTGCAATAATCACAAATTCGTCAGAATCCTTCACAGGATACTTAATGTGCCAGAAATGACCCTGCTGTTCGGTATATTCCACTTCTGCATCAGATAATGCGGTAATACAATGGGGACACCAGTTGATAATTCTGTTGCCCTTATAAATCAAACCTTTTTCATATAAGTTTACAAACACTTCTTTGACCGCTTTGGAGCAACCTTCATCCATGGTGAAGCGTTCTCTTTCCCAGTCACAGGAAGAACCTAATTTTTTTAACTGATGAATAATTCTGTCGCCGAATTTTTCTTTCCAGTCCCAAACACGTTTAATAAACTCGTCTCTTCCTAAGTCATAACGAGTTAATCCTTCGTTTACGCGGAGCGCTTCTTCCACCTTAATCTGAGTTGCAATCCCTGCGTGGTCGGTGCCGGGAAGCCACAGTGCAGAAAAGCCCTTCATTCTTTTATAACGAATTAAAATATCCTGCAAGGTTTCATCCAAGGCGTGTCCCATGTGAAGCTGACCGGTTACGTTCGGAGGCGGAATCACGATGGTATAGGGTTCTTTTTTGGAATCGGGTTCCGCATGGAAATACCCTTTTTCCTCCCAGGTTTTGTAAATACGGTCTTCCACGGAGGAAGGATCGTAGGTTTTGGAAAGTTCTTTTCTCATATTATTATCACCTTTCGTGTAAAATTCTCATATTAGAAAGCGAAGAGAACAATCATCCCAACAGCAGCAATGAGTAATCCCCATAGTTTATTGGTAAGAATTTTGGAATCGGTTGCCGCTTTTTTTGTTATCCACACAGTCAGTTTTTCTGCCAGAAAACAAAATGCAGCGCCCATTGCTAAAATCACAAGCCCCAAAATCTTCAAGATAATTCTCTCCTTTCGGACATAATACGCTATTATTGATTATATACTATTATAGAAAAAATTGCAAGTGCTTTTTGAAAGAATCCAATGAATTTTTTATAATGATTTGACGTCTCAAAAATTTTTTTACAAAATTTGTGAACTTTTTGACAAAAAAGACTTGACAAGTTCAAAATTATTCATTATAATACTAAAGGTTAAATTGGTAATACTATTTGAGTGCAATGCCAAGTCGTTCTTGGCTGCAACCTCTGACTCAAATAATACTTATAAAACTTAATTTTAAGAAAAGGAGTATTTTTGAAATGCCTAACATCAAATCCGCTGAAAAAAGAGTAAAAGTTATTGCAACCAAAACTCTGCAGAACCAGATGATCAAATCTAACTTAAAAACCACTTTAAAAACTTTCGAAGCTGCTTGTGAAAACAAAGCTTCCAACTTAGCAGAAGTGTTCCAGAACACCGTGAAAACCATCGATATGGCTTGCACCAAAGGTATTCTGAAAAAGAACACTGCTTCCAGAAAAAAATCCAGCGTTGCAAAAAAATACAACGCAGCAATCAACGGTTAATTTGTAAGATTGCCAAGATTAAAAAAGTGTCTCAAAAATCCCGTATGGAAATTCCATACGGGATTTTTTGTTCAGATTGGCATTTTGCCAAAACATCTTGCAAATAAAATGTATTCATGCTACAATAAAAGTGTAGAAAGGATGTGTTTTCATGAAACTGCGCCAATTCTTCACCAACTTTTTTAACGGAGTGAAAAACGGAATTTCCCGTTATTTCATTGCATTTATCTGCACGGTACTCCTGTTTCTGACGGCAGCTTATGAAATTTTATTCGAAACCTATGCCGATGATGTCATCATTCCCTTATGTATGGCATTCGGCTTGACTGCTCTATTTTCGGTTCTTTTAAAAAGCGTGCAGGAATACCTGTTTGAAAAATTAAGCATTTTGATTCAAGCCATTGTGTGTACCCTTGCCGCAATCCTTAGCTTCATTCTGATTCATACATATTACCAATCGCTCTACACGGCTATGGCATACGCAGGTGTTATGATTGCCCTGGTTTGCTTTATCTTCTTTGTGTTAATGCGTGGCGAACATCGTGAAAGTGTGTTTGCCAAGCTTATCGCAGCTTCTGTTTTTTCATCTGCGGTATGTAGTGTACTATCGGGAGGACTTTCCACCTGTATCGGAGCATTCCAAGCCTTGTTATTCAATTTTGATAACATTTATAAGGTGTACGCCATTGTGCTCTTATTTGTGTGGACAATCGGTTATCCGAACATTTTCCTCTCCTTTATTCCCAAAAAGGACACACCATCATCTCAATCCAAAATTTTTAAAACCTTTGTGTTATATGCAGGCTTACCATTATACATCCTGCTTATTGCTATTTTGCTGGTATATCTGGCCAAAATCGTAGTTACCTGGCATATGCCTGTGGGGGAAATCAACTGGTTTGCTTCTTTTGCTTCCCTCTTCTTTATTTTCTTTGTGATGAGCGTGCAGCAATACAAAGAAAAACTTGCCACACTGTTTGTCAGATACGGCGGATATTTTTTGATTCCTGTTCTCATAATGCAGGCGATTGCTGTGTTTGAGAGAATCAATGCATACGGTCTCACCACTCCCAGAACCATATCTTTGGTGCTGATTGTCATCAGTATTCTGTTTATCGGCGCCACCATTATCAAACCGAAACATATCAATAAAATCGCACTTGCCTCCGGCATCATTGTCTTATTGGTGACTGTGACACCTTTTAATGTGATTGATATGCCCGTTGCAAGCCAGACTGCTATCTTAAAAAATGCGCTTTTAAAAAATGATATGATAAAAGACGGCATCGTGGTTCCGAATGACAATGTCAGTGAAGAAGACCAAGAGACTATCCGCAGTTCTTACCACTATCTGCGATATAGTGCAAAAAAAACGCCCGATTTTATTCCCGATTCCAATAAAGAATTTTCTGAAATTTTCGGATTTGAACGATATGCAAACAATAATTTTAGCACTTTCCAATACTGCTCGTATGAAACGAAAAAAACTGTCGATATTTCAGCTTATGATCAGATGATTAAAATGAACAGCAACGATGTTTTATCATTGGAACATAACGGACAGCAATACGAAATCAACGTAGAAGAACTGGCACAAGAACTATACAACCAATATGGTGCCAACCAGCACGAAATGGAACTATACAAAGTAAACGAAAATGTGTCGTTGTATTTCCTGCATTTTTCAGTAGAACTTGAAAACGATGTGGTATCCTACTGTAATTTCAACGGCTATGTTTTCTTAAAAAATTAAAGCATTAAAAAAAGGTCAACCGCAATGGTTGACCTTTTTTCTGTTTGTTATTCATTATATAATCCGAATTTGCCGGACAGTAACCAAGTGATTATCACCACGGGAATAAACAGTGCGATTCCGCCGATGTCAAACACTTCCATTGCCAATAAAAATGCGGCAACAGGACATTTGGTCATCCCCGAAAAGAGTGCCACAAATCCAAGGCTGGCACCCACTCCTGCAGGCAGCCCCAAAAGAGAACCTGCCACACAACCAAAGGTTGCGCCGATAAAGAAGGTGGGAACAATTTCGCCCCCTTTAAAACCTGCGGCAACCGTGATCGCAGTAAAGAGAATTTTGAAAAGGAACGCCTCATAGTTTGCGGTTCCCGAAATGGCAGTTGTAATGACTCCCATCCCTGCCCCGTTGTAAGCCGTTGTGCCAACCAATAAGGTAAGCCCGATAATCAAAAAACCGCCAATGGGTGCCCGAAGATGGGGATTTTTTATTAGTTTCTTACCAAAGTGTTCTGTTTTATGAAGAGCTAGTGCAAAAAGAATGCACACCGCCGCACATAACACTGCTAATAAAAGCACCTGCCAGATTAAATGGTAGTTGTATGTAAAATGAGGCATCAAAAACCGTACGGGTGCCACACCGCAAAGCTGTGCAACAAAGAATGCCACCAAAGATGCAATCACACAAGGGAGTAGTCCGCTAAACTTCCATCTTCCCTGACGTGTCACCTCAACCGAAAAAATCGCCGCAGTGAAAGGCGTTCCGAACAATGCAGAAAACACACTGCTCATCCCTGCCATTACCATCAGTTTTTTTTCGTTTTCGTCTTGTTTTAAAGCATTCCCCACATTGTAACCCATACTGCCGCCCAGCTGGAGCGCTGCTCCCTCACGACCTGCAGAACCGCCAAAAGCGTGGGTGATAACAGTTCCTACGAATATCAGCGGAATCATCACAAGGGGAACATCTTTTTGTTCTTTCACCGCAGAAAACACTCGTTTGGTATCAATATTTCCGTGATTACGAAACCGATGATACATCGCCGCAATGAGTAATCCGCCAATGGGCAATAAGTAAAGAAACCAACCGTGGTGCTCTCTCTGTTCGGTCACAAAGTCCACACTGATATGAAACAAAGACCCCAAAAGTCCACCCAAAATTCCCAACAGAATACTAAAAAGCACCCATTTTATAGTGTTTATTCCATACTTTTTTACAAATTCCATTTTCCTTTTCCTCTGATATCGCTAAATTTTCAATAATTCTTTCCCAAAAAGTTCGTGTCAAGTCAGGAGAACAGTGAATAATAAGAACCATCACGAAACATCACGAAATCAAAGATTTCTATATTTCGGAGAACCTTGTTATGCCAAGGCATAATATGGACCTACTAACTTTTCCCTATTTATTCAACTATTTTTCCTTTACCACTTTTCTCTAGAACCAGCGAGAATACTGGATTTTCTCGCATCCAATAGTATATGTAAATATTATAAATCGGCAAACTAATCTTTTAAATTGTATTTAATCAGCATCGTAGGGATCATCAATATGATCTTCGCCATCGTAGTGATTATATGCTTTGTATGAATCCTCGACTATCTTACCACACTTTTTACATACATCCCAAACTCCCCATTCATCATCGTCAATGTAAACAGACGAACAATCATTACAAGTACAGTACTCTCTTCTATTCCTCACCTTACATACCTCTCTTTTCGCTTTGTTTTCTTTTAACCCAAGATTTCTTTTTATTGCACGAAATGCAATCAATATATCCACTTTTTTCGTAGTTGGTCACTTTATAACTAATTTTACTTTCATAACTCTTACCACAACTCAAACATTTCCACATAACTATTTGGTTACTCTTAGAGGTATATTCATATGGTGATAATAAATTTTTTTCATAATCCCAGGCACTTAGAAGTTCCGGATACATTTCAGCAAAACTATTACCTTTTATCGGAGTTTTTCTTTTTAATCCAAATTTTATATTCCTGCAATTTGGGCAACCATTTCCGCCAATTGTTCTGCTCTGTATTTCGGCACACCATTCATGTCCACAAACATTACATTTCCAACATACTTTTTTATTGCTTGCATTTGACACATCATTAGGATTTATTGAATTTTTTTCATAATTCCAATCGACAAGCAATTCAGGGTGATGCTGTACCAATGAACCTCTTTCCTTTACTATATTTTTATTAAAGGATGTCATTCTTTTTATTTTTCCGCATTCAGGACATCCTTGTCCTCTCAATGCTCTTTGATTAACCGTCATTACCCACTCGTTACTACATTTACTACATAGCCACCATACTTTTTTGCCACTTGCATATCTTACATTTTCAGGTAAAAGACTTCCATTTTTTATTGGATGCCATTCTTTTGCAATTTCCGGATACAATTTTAATAATGAATTTTCTTTTTCTCTACTCTCAATTAAATTATAAATTTCTCCTCTATCTCTATTTAAATCAATATCAAATTCATTGTGCATCGAGTACTTTTTATTAAGGATATGTAAAAGTTCTTTTACTGCTGTAATTATGTCATCCTCTTTTAAAGAATGCAATTTGATTTCTGTAAACTGACCATTTAATTGTGGACAGTTCGGTTCTCTAATACGGACTAAATCAATCCCCTCAGAATTGCATATTTCATTTTTTTGTTCATCTCTTTGAATATCGGTATGAAAGTATTGACCGTCATATTCAATACCCAATTTGATATCAGACAAATATATATCTAACTCTAATTTACTATTTGAAAAATCCGTGTAATTCTCCACAGCATTTTTAAAATACTTATGTACATAATAGTAAATCATTTTCTCATTAAAAGAAACTTTAAATTCCTTTCTGCAATTTGGGCATCCATCACCTCTCCCCGTTCTAGCATATATTTTTGCTTTCCATTCATAACCACACCTAGAACATTTCCACCAGGCATATTTATTACTGCCATATAGCACTGAATCAGAAGTAATGTTTAGTTCTTTACTGTTTCTATCTGCTACCCACTCTTTTAAAAGTTTTTCTTTGTTATTTGCCTTACATTGAGAATTTAAATCATTAAATCCTTTCCATACTTTTTTATTCGAACAATACGGGCAACCAGACCATCGAATTCGGTTATTTATAGCAGCTTTCCATGTATGACCTTCACCACATTTCCACCAAACTGACATCCCGCTACCAAGAGTTAATGTTTTAGGATTGAAATTTAATTCATTGTTCTTTTCCCAATTCCATTCTGCCATAAGTTGAGCATTATCGCTCACATATCTTTTTTCTTTCTTTTCTGCCATAATACTCAACTCCTTTTTATTTTATTTTTCAACACTATTTGGCATCATTCAAACTTATTCGACAAGATTTTTACTCGTGTCAAGTCAGGATTAAAACTTATACTGAATACCGGTATTCACCAAGCCGATATTAGCGAAATCTTCGGGGTTATGGCGCACAATATAATCAATATAGGAATCAATCATCTGAGCGGTCA
Source organism: Oscillospiraceae bacterium (assembly GCA_015068645.1). Classification (NCBI taxonomy): domain Bacteria; kingdom Bacillati; phylum Bacillota; class Clostridia; order Eubacteriales; family Oscillospiraceae; species Oscillospiraceae bacterium. Next base: position 72,370 of record SVKD01000010.1, on the reverse strand, counting down.
GAATATAACCACTGGCGTTCATATGGGTGTGTAAATAGAAGTTTTCCTCAAATTTGCTATCGTAAACGGGTCCGTATTGGAATAAGTCGATAACATAAGAATTACTGAAATGCTCTGCTAAATCATAGAGCAGTTTCACCATTGCCTGTGTTTTTTCCAAAACAGCAGGATTTCCGCTTTTCGGGAAGGTGACAAAGAAAAATTTCGCATCGGGTGCAATTTTTTTGTAGCGCTGAATGATTTGTGCATAGTAACCTGCAAAGGTGGGTTTGTTGTTTTTGTAATTGGTATCCTCAATATCGTCCACACTACCGATTTCCACATTCTGATTGATAATATCATTCACACCCAATGCAATCACATATGCCTGACAAGCTTTGCTTTTATCCCACATACCGTTTGCTTCGGCAAAACTTTCCATATATTCTTTCGCAGTCATACCGCCACGGGAGAAATTATAAGCAAAAAAGCCGTTCTTTCTTGCGATATATTGTCCCCAAGAATACTCATATAAATCGTGATAATATGCTTTTCCTTCGGCGTCACGGGTTTCAAATTCGCCTGAGGATAAGCTATCTCCCACAAATGCCACCTTACGGAACACAGAGGTATTACTATATCCTTCTACCAATCTGTCTAAGGGTTTTTCGTTTTCATCATAAAGATATTTGTTCCAATCCATAATGAAACCCTCCTTTTTTGTCATAATGAAACTACTAGTATTTTACATTGTATATCTTAAATATCGAAAGTGTTTACACTCGTACCTGCTTCGATGTCAAACGGAATCTCCCTCGAACCGCCAACGATATTACAACAGATACTGCAAAAATAATAACCGGTTTCCCATACTGATAAACCAAAACATTTTCCAGTTTTGTCATAGCCAGAATATTTCCAATCATCACGTGAATCACATAGACATCCGTACCGGTAGCAAATAAACGAATCAGCGCAGACGGATAAGACCTGTTCTTCAGTTTCAAAGCCAGAATAAACAAGGAAAATGCCAATAATACTGATCCCAAATACAAGTCTTTAGACCAATCAATCTGATGCAACAAAAAGGCTTCTGCGATACTGATTACAATAAAAACACCGATTACACCGGCAGTAACCTTTTTTAAAATTTCAGTTTTCTTTTTTCTGATAAGTTTCCCAAACGTAAACAGAGGAAATCCCATCAACCAAACGTTTCGAAGCATATAATTTTTCACTAAGAATGCAGGTGCTTCTATACCAAACGCAGAACGCCCAATCCCAAGGGTCAGATGAATCATCAATAAAACCCCTGCCAATACATACAAAATATTATCCTTTATGTTCCATTTCGTAACAAGGTACTCAATTCCGTATGCATAGATCAATGCCCCCAAAAACCACAAGTGAAATGCGGTAACAGATTCATTAAAGAAAAGCAGCGGAACAAGATAGCGAATTCTAAAATAGGTTGACAGATACCAGATAGTTTCTCTGTATTGTCCTGCCAAAACTTTTACCAAAACATTAAAACAAAGATATAATAAAACCGCACCAAAATACAATTTTAAGATATGCACTATTTTAGTTTTTAACTTATCCGGTTTGTCAGAAGCCGAATAATATCCTGATATCATAAAGAAAACAGGAACGGCAAACCGGGAGAGAACCGAAACTAATTCACCAAACTCCCCGTAACTTCTGAAATGAATACACACCACCATAAAAGAAGAAATCCACTTTAAACAATCCAAAGAATTATTTCTGATTTTTGAATGAGTAAGAACCGTATTGTCCATCAAAATTTCTCCTTTCTGTTATGTTGGATACCGCCAATATCTGTGCCAATTAACAATCATTTTATTATACCACTCTTTTTTTAAAATTACAATATTTTGGCACAAAAAACTACACCGTTTTGGTGAAACCTTCTCAAGTTAGCCCATAATCTGTTGGGCAAATAATCTGCCTAACTTGATGACAGAATCGCTGTCATAATGATAAATGTCGGGATCATTTACAGGCTCCAAATGAGTAGTCAAGCCATTTTCGATGGTATCAATATATCTGAAATGGTTATGAGTATCGGCATATTCTTTTTTAAAAGTATTCATTTCACGATAGCAAGGCCAGATTTCAGAAATCCCTGCATCCACATAGATGCAATCACGAAGGTACTCTGAAAACTCGTTTTGAAAATCGTGAACAAAACAATCGAAATCCGTTTGATAATTTTCCACGTGTTCTATAAGACAGGCGTCGCTTTCCCCATGCATCCAGCAAAAACCGATGACTTCGGCGGTATAGCCTTCTTCTTTTAAGAATTCAATACTATGATGAAGCAAACTGATAAGTCCCCGATAACACCAACCTACTTTGGTGGGTTCTCCCTTTCTAAACGGAAAATACATTTGAAGATGATTTTCTTTCAGTTTTTCTTTTTTATATATTTCAGAAAAGGCACCTCTTTTGGGAGGCAAGAAATCGTGACGAAGACTTGCGCTTCCCACCGCAAATTTTACGATGAAAAATTCTTCGTTTGGATACTGTTCGCTAAGATATTCCGCAATGCCAAGTTCAGGGCCAATGGTTTCCTTGTCGATTTTCGTGGTGACAAAGCCGTCGCTAAAACAATCGTAGGAAATATAGTTCAGTTTGATGTTGGAATAACCACTGCGGTATTCTTCGATTTTCTGCTCGGAAAAACTCCGTGGCAAACAATTTACATATCCCACGCCTGCAGCGTTGGATTGCCCTGATAATACAATGATTTTTGCCTGTTTCATAGCAAAACTCCTTAGTAGATTGAATCAAGTACAGATTTGATTGCATCGGATGGAATGGTAATGTCCGCCCCATTCATAGAATCTGTAATCTGTGAAACGTTTCGTCCGCCGATGACGGGAAACACATCCACTTCGGGAATGGAACAAAGAAGTCCGCAAACTACTGATGCTACACTGCAATTACAATCAGAAGCCAGTTTTTTAATAATTTCCAAACGTCTTAAATTTTCGTCACATAAGTAGCGTTTTTTTGCTTTTTCGGACAAGGCTTCCTCGCCCTGCTCTGCCATTTTGGAGAAGAATCCTTTTGCCTGAGAGGAATATGCCACCACGGGCATGGAGTTGTTTTTGTAGAAGGAAAATTCGTGCTCATCCATTCCCACAAGTCCCCCTCGTTCTCCTATGCAATAGGCAGGATTAAAACGAATCTGACTTGCCGAAAATCCCAAAAATCCCTTTTCTTTGGCATATTTGTTTGCCTCACCGATACGCTCCGAACGCCAGTTGGATGCTCCGAACTGTTTAATTTTCCCTTCTTTTACCAAAGAATTCATCAAATCTATGATTTCGGAAACAGGGACATTCTCATCATCACGATGTAGCCAGTAAAATTCAATATTTTCTAATCCTAAAGCAGATAAGCTCTGTTCTAAATCATAACGGATATCTTTCTCGTTGATACGAGGTTTTTCACCCAAATCAGGTTCATAATAGCCACCTTTGGTGGAAACAAAAATATCGGCAGGTTTTCTGGAAACTAACCATTTCCCTACCACTTTTTCCGCCTCACCATCGGCATACAAGCGAGCGGTATCAATATGTCTGCCACCCATTTCGTAATAGGCGTCCATAATGGCAAACGCTTCCGCCTCGGGTATGGTATCCCCGAAATATGCAGTGCCAAGCAAAATTTTGGAACTTCTTTTTCCAAAACTATTTGAATATTTCATAGATTTTCTCCTTAGGCTATTCGTTGGTTGGTAAAATTAAGATAACACTCTTCATATAAAGACTGTATAATCTAGATGCCAGTCTTTTTTGCTATCAGTATAAAGCTGATATTTAATACAAACTTATTTAAGTTTTATTATCTTTAGTGCATATAAAGTTATCAATAACAGAGCCCATATAATAGCGCTTACAATTTCTCTGACCAAGTTAACAGAATTATAAAAAAGAAAATCAAGTAAAACGCTCAACAAAAAGTAAATTATTGTTCCTAGAATTAAAGCTACCCATTTTTTCATATATACAACTCCTTTCAAACTACATTCGACAGTCTTTATAGGTTTATATCAAGTCAGGACAAAAAAATAATATTCTTTTTTGTTATTATACCACTCTTTTTTTGAAAATGCAACAGATACAAACAAAAAGGGTTCAACCATGGGGTTGAACCCTTTTAAAATTTTACTCTATTGGACAGGCGCAGAGAAAACGATGGATAATGGAGAAACCGAACCCGTAGGGGTTATCCGAAGGCGTACCGAGTGTACGCCGAGCGATGAGGTTCATCCATTAGGCGCGTTTTATCAAGCCTACATTCCAGCTTTGTCGAGGTAAGACTGATATCTATCCTTCGCTGCAGCTTCCGCCGCTTCAAACAATTCTTTTGCTTCTTCGGGGAATGCTCGCTGCAAGGAAGTGTAACGAACTTCGGTCTGCAGGAATTCCTGGAAGGAAGCGGTGGGAGCTTTGGAATCTAAGGTGAAGGGGTTTTTGCCTTCATCTTTTAATGCGGGATTGTATCTGTATAAGTGCCAGTAGCCGCATTCCACAGCTTTCTTTTCCTGCATCTGAGCACCGGATAGGCCGCCTTTGATACCGTGGTTGATACAGGGAGCGTAAGCGATGATGATGGACGGACCTTTATGTTTTTCAGCTTCTCTAAATGCTTTTAAGGTCTGTGCCTGACTTGCACCCATTGCAACCTGAGCTACATATACATAGCCATAGCTCATAGCAATCATACCAAGGTCTTTTTTCTTCACTTTCTTACCGGATGCCGCAAACTGAGCAACTGCACCGATAGGAGTAGATTTGGATGCCTGACCGCCGGTATTGGAATAAACTTCGGTATCAAATACCAGAACATTGATATCTTTACCGGAAGCTAACACATGGTCTAAACCGCCGAAGCCAATATCGTATGCCCAACCGTCACCACCTAAAATCCACTGAGATTTTTTGATCAGGTCACGTTTGTTTTCCAAGATATATTTCTTGTTGTCGCAATCGCAGTCACAAGCTTCTAATGCTGCAACCAATGCATCGGATAATGCACGGGTGTTTTCGCCGTCATCAAAGCCGTCTACCCAAGCGGTAGCTGCTGCTTTTACGTCATCATTTTTGGTGTTTTCGATGACTTCTTTTACTTTTGCTAAGATTGCATTTCTTGCGGTTTCACAAGCGGTGTACATACCGAAACCGAATTCTGCGTTATCTTCAAATAAGGAGTTTGCCCAAGCAGGACCCTGACCTTTCTGATTGGTGGTGTAGGGCATTGCCGGAGCGGAACCTGCCCAGATGGAGGAACAACCGGTCGCATTGGCAATCATCATTCGATCACCATATAACTGAGTCATCAGTTTTGCATAGGGAGTTTCCCCACAACCTGCACAAGCACCGGAGAATTCCAGATAAGGCACTTCAAACTGAGAACCTTTTACGGTGTCTTTGTTCATGGGGTTTTTCTTTTCGGGTAAGGAAATTGCATAGTTCCAGTTGGGAACTTCTTTTTCCACCTGAGTTTCTAAGGGTTTCATTACCAGAGCTTTCACTTTGGCAGGACAGTTGTTGGCACAAACGCCACAACCGGTACAATCCAAAGTGGTTACCTGGATTTTAAATTCGTAATTATCGTAGGGTTTTAAACCTTTTTTGGTTACAAAACCTTCGGGAGCGTTGGCTTTTTCTTCTTCGGTTAACAAGAAGGGTCTGATTGCCGCGTGCGGACAAACATAGGAGCACTGATTACACTGGATACAGTTTTCAGGAATCCATTCGGGAACGTCCACTGCGATACCGCGTTTTTCGTATTTGGAAGTGCCCTGGGGGAAGGTACCGTCTTCTCTGCCTTTGAATGCAGAAACAGGTAATTTGTCACCTTCCTGATTGTTGATTACTTCCACCACGTCTTTTACAAATGCGGGAGCATTGGTTTCTTTGTCTGCTTTCACATCGTCGGTAGCGTTAGCCCAATCAGAGGGAACAGTGATTTCTCTTACTTTTTCTACACCTGCATCCACTGCGGCATTATTCATATTAACGATATCGTCACCTTTTTTACCGTAGGACTTTTTGATAGCTTCCTTCATATAAGAAACTGCATCATCAATATCCATCACGTTTGCCAGCTTAAAGAATGCTGCCTGCATGATGGTGTTGATTCTGCCGCCCAAGCCGATTTCTTTTGCTAAAGAAACTGCGTCAATTGCAAAGAATTTAATCTTCTTCTGTGCTAAGTGACGTTTTACGTTGGCAGGTAAGTTTGCCATAATTTCTTCATCGGTCCAATGGGTATTCAGCAGGAATGTGCCGTTTTCTTTCACATCTGCCAACATATCATACTGGTTGATATAGGAAGCTTTATGACAAGCCAGGAAGTCCGCTTTCTTAATCAGATAAGTGGAACGGATGGGAGTGTGACCGAATCTTAAGTGAGAAACGGTGATACCACCGGATTTCTTGGAGTCATAGGAGAAATATGCCTGAGCATACATATCGGTATGGTCACCGATAATTTTGATGGAGTTTTTATTTGCACCAACGGTACCGTCTGCGCCAAGACCCCAGAATTTACAGCTGATGGTTCCCTCGGGAGCCACGTCAACAGGAGCTGCATCGGGTAAAGACAGATGGGTAACATCATCGTTGATACCGATGGTGAAATTGTTTTTGGGTTCTGCCTGATTTAAGTTATCTAAAACTGCGATTAGCTGTTCGGGATAAGTGTCTTTGGAACCTAAACCGTATCTGCCGCCAACGATTAAGGGTTTGTTCGCTGCACTTGCATAAGCAGCACAAACATCCAAATATAAGGGTTCGCCTAAGGAACCGGGTTCTTTGGTTCTGTCTAATACGGCAATTTTCTTCACAGTTGCAGGAATCGCACCTAAGAAATGTTTTACGGAGAAGGGTCTGTACAGACGAACTTTTAATAAGCCGACTTTTTCGCCCTTAGCGGTCAGGTAGTCGATTACTTCTTCCGCCGCATCACAAACGGAACCCATAGCGATGATGATACGTTCTGCATCAGCTGCACCATAGTAATTGAACAAATCATAGTTTCTGCCGGTTAATTTAGAAATTTCTTTCATATAGTTCTGGCAGATTTCGGGAACTGCATCGTAATAGCCGTTACAAGCTTCTCTTGCCTGGAAGAAAATGTCGGGATTCTGTGCAGTACCGCGAAGAACGGGAGCATCAGGATTTAAGCTTCTTTCTTTAAATGCTTTTACAGCATCTAAATCGGTCAGTTTTTTCAAATCTTCGTAATCCAATACTTCGATTTTCTGAATTTCGTGAGAAGTTCTGAAACCGTCGAAGAAATGCAGGAAAGGTACTCTGGATTTAATGGTGGTTAAATGTGCCACGGCACCTAAGTCCATCACTTCCTGAACGCTGTTTGCCGCTAACATGGCAAACCCTGTCTGACGGCAAGCCATTACGTCGGAATGGTCACCGAAAATAGATAATGCGTGGGAAGCCAATGCTCTTGCAGATACATGGAATACGCAAGGCAGGAGTTCCCCTGCAATTTTATACATATTGGGAATCATTAAAAGAAGACCCTGAGAAGCGGTATAGGTGGTGGTTAACGCACCTGCCTGCAAGGAACCGTGCACGGTACCTGCAGCACCTGCTTCAGACTGGAGTTCTACAACTTTTACTTCGTTGCCGAAAATGTTTTTCTGGCCTTTTGCGGACCACTGGTCAACATTTTCTGCCATCGGGGAGGACGGGGTAATCGGATAAATCCCTGCTACTTCGGTAAACGCATAAGAAGCATATGCCGCAGCCTGATTTCCGTCCATAGTCATCATTTTTTTCGCCATATTGAACTTGTCTCCTTTGCTTGTTTTTTGAAATTGATTCTCTTATTAATGTCTATTCAACAAAAGAATACAAAAAGCAAAAAATTTATTTCATATTTTTTAACAATAAATATACGGTAGCATCTACCGATACTACCGTATATTATACCACTTTTCATATTATTTGTCAATAGAAAACAAAATTTACATAAATCAAATCTGTTTTTTCGTACAATTTGCCATAAACCGAGCTTTTTTGTATGTCAAACTATACCAAACGGCTTCTTTTGCCGCCCTCTGTAAAACTTTTGATATTTGCTTCAATTTCGTCAATACAACGCTGACGGGCATCGTATGCTCCCCACGCCATATGAGGCGTAAAAATGACATCGTCACGGTTTAAAAGCTTTTGATAGGGGCTGTCTTGTTGCATTGGTTCGGTAGAATACACATCTACCCCAAGTCCGCCGATTTTTCCGTTTAACACTGCATTGGTTACCGCTTCTTCATCAAACACCGCACCACGGGCAACATTCACCAATACCACACCGTCTTTCATCTGAGACAGACGTTTTTCGTTAATCAGATGATAGGTGCCGTCATTTAAAGGGGTATGCACAGTGATGATGTCACTTTCCTTACATAAAGTATCCATATCCACACATTCATATTCTTCCACGGGTGTGCGTTTATATGCCAACACACGGCAACCCATTGTTTTGGCAATACTTGCCACTTTGCCGCCAATACTTCCTAATCCAACCACACCCCAGGTGAGTGCAGACATTTCACGAAACACAGGTTCCACACGATTGAACACACCACAATTAGTATAGTCGCCTGATTTCACAAACTTATCATAGGTAAGCAGTTTGGTTGCCAAAGAAAACGCCATCGACACGGTTAACTGCACCACGCTGTCGGTGGAATATCCCACCACGTTACAAACGGCAATGCCGTGTTCTTTGCAATAGTCTAAATCCACATTGTCAAAGCCTGTAGCGGTAATACAAACCAGTTTCAGTTTTTTTGCAAAAGGAAGATTTTCTTTTGTAAGTTTTACCTTATTTAAAATCAACACTTCGGCATCGGCGATTCTTTCAATTGCCTGCTCCTGGGTGGTCAAATCATATACGGTAACATCACCGAGCTTATGAATCCCAGAAAAGTCTAAATCATTGCCTAAGGTTTTTACATCTAATACTGATATTTTCATTTTCTTTGCTCCTTTGCTCCTTCTTTTGTCTATTTTCCAAAGTTGGGATAGAGACCTGATTCCGACATGGGTTCCCCGCCCATATACAAATGAGAAATATCTCCCACTCCTGTAGCACGAAAATGGGAGTACCCTTCTCCGTCAGTTTCACTAACCAATGTGGTCACCGAGGTGGGTGCCAGAAAGAAACTGTTTTGCGCCACCACAGGCGGAATTCCCAACAGATACGCCATCAGAAGACTACCCAAACCAAAATGACAGAAGAGTGCGATGGATTTGTCTTCTCCGCCACGGTACACCATTCCCTCACGAATCCAACCGTAACGAGACAAAAGTTCGTCAATTCCCTCTTTTACTTCTGGATATGCTGAGGGTGCAGTGCTTTCTGTCATCCAGGGAGTTTCCTGCCATTTGTCAAAGGTGTAAAACTTAGGCTCATTGCACCATAAGGACGGCGGTATGTCCCAGGTTACTCTGCTATGCCCTGGAATACTTCCCTCTTTTCTGCCTTCAAATTCACGTAACCAAGACAAAATTTCAAAAGTTTTGCCCGTTTTTTCAATGGTCGGTTTCAATGTATCTTTTGCTCTGCCCAAAGGAGAACAGTAAAAATCGTCTATGGGCGTATTTTTCATGCGCTCAGACAGTAATTCAGCTTCCCGCCAACCTTTTTCGGTTAAGGAATCAATAGAATAATCGGGGTCGCCGTGACGGACAATATAGATTTTCATATTATAGAATCTCCTTTTTTGTTTTTCTGCAATCATTCCATAAAATTCCCGCTACTGTAAAAACACATAATACGGTGTGAGTCACAAGCGGTCCATACGATGCCGACAAAATATCATACAAAATCCAAAGCAGGTTATTTGCCGCCTGCCAGATGCGGTATCCCTTCCCCGTTTTGGAAGACACACATCCCACAAAGCAAAGAGTGGCAAGTAACGCAATCACACCGATTGCATTCTCCAGCACTGCAAAGTTTGCCGCAATAAAAGATAGGGCATAAATCACAAGCAACCATACGGGAATATTTTTGTTCTTTTTGGCGTAAAAAAGGTTAATGAGTGCCTGAATGCTTCCGATATAGCTGGAAACCGCACCATTTATCCCGTTATCGGTAAACAAATAACTGGTTGCCACTAAAAGATTTCCTGCCAACACCAGGTATAATGTTTTTTTGATAGTTTCACCTTTGATTAACGATGCCACAATCAGCACCGCCAGTCCAAGTCCGCTTAAGATGTATGACATGATGTAATTCCTTTACAATTTTTAATAACGGTGTCCGCAGAAAGGACATTTGGGATCGTCACACTCGTGCTTCTGACCGCACTTAGGACACCGAATTTTAGCAATTCCGCTTTCTGTCTGTTCGCTATGATAAAATTCAATTTTTCCGCATTGGGGACAGGAATAGATATCCACTTCCATCGACCCTGCCAATAAATTGGGCAAATCCCCAAGCACCCAGCCGGTTTCACCCAACTGAATTTTTCTGGTTCCGCTGTATTGCATTTGGGTTTCGCACCGTAAACACAACAATTTTTTCATAGGGACTTCCCACCTTTTCTTCTTAATGTTCTGAAATACGTTTTTTGCTCATTGGAAATCCGATAGCTTTCCACTGCTTTTTGGATGGTTTTATTGTGTGTCCATTCATCCAACAGATGATTTTGCAGGTATGGCAACGTTGCCTCATACTGCTTGGCCAGCGCGGTGGCAAAATACCAAGCACGCATCATATTGATGTAATATTCATCGGATTGAACATTACATACCATTTTTAAGTATTCGAGTTGAAAATGTTCGTCCAAGTAGTAGCTCATCAGTAAATTAATGGCATAACGAACGATATAGGTTTCTTTAGAAGTAATCCATTTTTGGATATACAGAAGGAGCTTTTCAGGCTCTTTTTTCAGCACCTTGGGATTCATCCCGTCGCAAGTTGCCCAGTTATTCACATAGGGTAAAAACGCTTCCAGTTTTTTGATACAACAATCAAAATCACGTTCCCGTTCTATCAAAAAAGCGTGGAGGTTGTTTTCTTCAAAATACCGATGAGGAAGATTTTTAAAAAAAGTTTCGTAATCTTCCAAACTTTTTGCATATGCTCGCAAAATGGGAACACGGATGCCGATAACGGTTTCTTTCTCCACCGTGGGCATCAGTTTTGCACTGAACTCACGGTAGCTTTCTTCTCCCATCAAAAGCAAATCTTTTTGAATCGTTTCATTTTTCATAGGATCAATACTTATTGCAATTTGCTTTTAAATTTTGGAATCAAGTCTGCCACAGGATATTCTAAAACCACAGGTTTGGTATAGGCATCCAATACCAAACCGCAAATTTTCTCATTCTTTTTCGCCATTTCAAGGCATTGCAGAACCGTCACGGAAATTGTGGAAAAATTTTCTCTGTAATCCTTGGGAATCTGTTCTTTATTAGAGAAAATCGGTAAAAAGCATTTTTCTCCCTTTTTTAAGATATCCGGTCTGAATCGGATGGGATCAGATGCGGTTACTTTGTCTCCTGCTTTGGAATTTTCGAATTTTTCTGCATCTTTTTTACTCATCATCATACTGACCGGAACAATCACTTTGGAATCTCTCAAGCAGTTTAATAATGGAAACAAGGTTTCTTTGCTTCGATTTTTTAAAAATTGGTCTTTTAAATATAACAAGATTTTGCCGGAACGCAAAAGTTCTTCATTCACCGGTTTACTCATTTTTAATCTCCTTTCAAACACACAAATACATAAAGCATTACCAAACCGCCGCTAAGCATTGCACCCCCAATAATATCAGAAAGCCAATGCACGCCCGAGACTAGTCTTCCCAATACCATAAACACGGTAAAGGCAACAAGAAAACCGTTCACCCACCATCTTAGTGCCACACTTCTGATACGCTGATGAAACTGCAGTATCGCCGTGGGCATCACACACAACACCAATAAAGTTGTGGACGAGGGATAGGATGCTTCCAGATAATTGTTGATAAGAATCGGTCTGTAATTGATAATGAATGCTTCAAAGAAAAGATACAACGCCAACACAATCACATAAAAAATACCAAGCACCAAAATGTCGGCATCCACTTTCAAAAGTTTTTTTCTTTTCGTCCATTGTATCAATCCAAGCAAGCCAAATCCCATCATCAAAAACACAGGCACAAGTCCCAACCAGTCTGTTAAAACATATAGCCACAAATGTACTCCTGTGAGGTCGTGAACAGCCTGATTCACCGTTGCAAAGCCGACGCTTGTCCCCTTTGGTCCGATTTGGCACACATCAACAAAGCAAAGTGCAACCGTCCAAATAAGAAACAGCAGCAGTAAGCCCGCACTGATGCACAAATAATTTTTGTGTTTTCTGTTCATTTTTTTCATTTTCTAATACCTTCCTTTTTTGAATTTGACGTTCGTCAAAACACAGTTTATAAGAAGGTACCAAAAATAGCAAGAAACGCTTTGTCACAGGTTTGATACGTTTCGTGTCATTAGCGTTTTATCAGCATAAATGCCTTTAGAATCAGAAAGATAAACATCAAAGTTGCTGCGTAGGGTTGGGAGCTTACAATAAATAATAGTGTTGCAACAATGCTTAATACCAGAGATATTTTATCTTTATATTTTACCCAGAATAGCTTATGAAAATTTTGAAGCACTAATGTCAGAATTCCATATCCGACGATACCAATCACCAAAACACCATAAATATATTTTAAATACGGTGCAATTCCCTGTAAAGATATTAGCGAAACTTCCTGAATCCTTCCGTTGACAGTTTGTCCGAAAAACGGCAGAAAAAAGAAAATGATACTACTGATATCCAATAATCCGAATATCAGACTTTTAAAATAATGTTCTTGTTGTTTGCAATCTTCTTCGGCAATCGTTAAAACTTCATCACCGGATAGCAACACATCAATTGTCACCGAAAAAAATTTGGCAATTGCTTTTAAGGATTCAATATTCGGGTATCCACGTCCTGATTCCCACTTGGAAACAGCAGTACGGGAAACATAAAGCTTGTCTGCCAATTCTTCCTGAGTCAATCCTTTTTTCTTTCTGAGCTCCTGTAATTTTTCACCAAATTCCATAGGGTTCTCTCTTTCTTGGATGAACGCTCTTTTTAATCCACCAAAATCAAAGCAATCAAAGACAGCACTTCATCGCCGGTGTTTTTCACGCCGTGTCCCTGACCGGAGGGAGTGAAGCTTACCATACCGGGAGTGATATCCACATTGGTTCCGTTATCATTATAAATCCCTTTGCCCGACAAAAACACAAAAGTTTCACTTTCTCCCACGTGCATATGGTACTCCACTTCTTCCCCGGGCTGTATCTGCACCAGAGAATAAAGACGAATTCTCGGATCCCAACCGTCAAAATCCGCAAAATTGGTTTTTAACATTTTTTCTTTGCCTTGGGCATTTAATTTCGTTTGCGTTTTTAAGTCTGCTAATTTTTTATACATAATAATTTCTCCTTGTATATCGATAGGATAGTATTTCTTTCTGTTTATTCTAACACAACAATAAAAAAATGACAATACTTGTTACAGTATTGTCATTTTTAATTTCATATTTTCTTAGATCAATTCTTTTACATCAACAAAATCGTAACCTAAACTTTTGGCAACGTTTTCGTTGGTACATTTATGTGCATACACATTCACACCATTCATTAAGCCTGCATCTTTTTTGATAGCTGCTTCCAAGCCCATATTCGCAATCATTCTTGCATAGGGGAAGGTTGCATTGGATAATGCCATGGTAGAAGTGTAAGGCACTGCGCCGGGCATATTACCCACACAGTAATGCACGATTCCTTCTTCAATAAATACAGGATTTTCGTGGGTGGTAACGTGAGAAGTTTCGCAACAACCGCCCTGGTCGATTGCGATATCCACGATAACCGCACCTTTTTTCATCAGTTTTAAGTGTTCTTTCCGAATCAGTTTGGGAGTTTTTCCACCGGGAATCAGTACAGAACCGATTACCAGATCTGCTTCCTGCAACACTTTTCTGATGTTTGCTTCGTTGGAATACAAGGTGGTAACAGATGCACCAAACACATCTTCCAGGTAAGACAGACGATTTAAGTTTACATCTAATAAAGTAACCTGAGCATCACTGCCCACAGCTGCTTTTGCTGCATAAGTACCTGCGATACCGCCACCAATGATAGCGATTTTACCGCGTTCCACACCGGGAACACCGCCTAACAAGATACCGCGACCGCCAAAGCATTTTTCTAAGTATTTTGCACCTTCCTGAATACTTAATCTGCCTGCAATCTGGCTCATAGGACGAAGGCAAGGAAGATTTCCGTCTTTATCGGTGATGGTTTCATAAGCAACTGCTTTTACACCGCTTTCTAACAGTGCATTTCCTAAAGCGGGATTAGGAGCAATATGCAGATAAGTATATAAAATCTGACCTTCTCTTAAGTATTTGTATTCACATTCTTCCGGTTCTTTTACTTTGATAATCATTTCGCATTTTTCAAAGACTTCACCGGGGGTTTTTAAGATAGTGGCACCGGCGGCGGCGTACATCTCATCCGTAAAACCAACACCTGCTCCGGCGTTTGTTTCCACATAAACGGTGTGACCGTCCTTCACTAATACTGCCGCATTATCGGGAATTAACCCTACACGATACTCATGATTTTTAATTTCTTTTGTAGTACCGATTACCATTTTTATTCACCCTTTCTTTTGAGCTTTTTTCGCTCTATTTCTATTATAATTTTTTACGCTTTATTTGTCAAGAAATTTTTTCCATTTTTTTGGGCTTTCAGTTAGAAAAATTCTTCCTTCTTTTCCACTTTATTTTTGTGAAAAAGTGATAAATCCATCTTGAGGATAATTCTGTTGACATTCGTTGGTTTAATCAAGTTGACTGCTGTTATAGGAATTCAATAACTCTGTTATATCAAAGACACTATCTCCTGCACATCCATCTCTCCCCAACTTACATTCTCCCTCTTTATTCCAATCCGGATAATATATATTCATACGATTTTCATAAGATGACTCCGATATCTGTGTCATATTTCCGGATATATTTCTGTAATAAGTAAAAACCATATCGCCAACGGATTGATCATATTTCTCCTCAACCTTAAATAATTCTTCAACAGAAATCGTATTATCAGCAAATATCATTTCAACATCTTTGGTTCTATATTCTTCCGGTGAAAGTCTACAAAAATACTCGCATACAATATGCCTTTTATTATTTTTATCAACATAGATCTCATATGTACCAAAACTCAATTCTACATTTTCACCATAATTTAATTTTATCATTTCTCCATTTTTAAAAGTAAATGCATCTTCGAGCAAAGAAAACAGACCTGACCCCATATTATGGCCAACAAGCAATTCAGGAGTGTCATCAAAATCCAAATCAACTAAATGATAGCGACATCTTTCCTCTTTATAAGGATTATTTTCAAAAAAATAACCATAAGCCTCTTCCCAGGATGCATATTGATTGGAAAGAATCTCTTCTAGTTGCTCTTCCGGGGCCGGCGTAGGAAACGGAGTTAGTGTGGGCGTTGGTTCTACAGTTGGAGTTGGAGTTAGAGTTGACATTGGAGTAGATGTTGGAGTGCTTTTTTCTGTTGCATCAGAGGTTGTTGATGCAACTTCCTCATGGTTCTTACAACCACCACACGCTAACAACATCAGGGTACACAATATAAAAGCAACAAAACGTTTCAACATATTTTTACACCTTTCATATGATATACAATACGAGCGCACTATGTAATGCTCATGCTGAGCTCGAATGATTTTCATTTGTCTTTTTTTTACCGAATTGCCTCAACCATCAAATGTACAAAATCAAAATAATCCAAAGCAAAATCTTTTTCTTCATTTTGTTTTCTCCGTTTTGTTATCTTGATGGTGGCACAATATCACCGCAACCAAAACCGCCAGCAACCCGCCTGTTAGTTTCCCAATCACCATAGCGGGAATCATTTCTCCATCGAATGTCATAGTAAAGGCAAGGTGGTCTCCCAGTACGAAGGATGCAGAGGTGACAAATGCCATATTGATGATAATTCCCCGGGAATTCATTTTTTCAATCAAGGTAAAAGTGGGAATACTGTTTGCCAAAGAAGACAACAAACCTACCACAGCATCCTCATTCATCCCCATCTTTCTGCCAATCCAACCAAAGGGCTTTTTCAAGAGCCGTGATAACACAGAAATCAGCGGAAATACCCCCGCCAAAATCATTGCGATGCCGGCAACCGTCATAAAACCATCCGTAACAGGAGCCATACCGGGAATCAGCACATATCCCGTCAGATAGGTGAAAATTCCTGCGGCCAGTCCAACAGTGATGATGATAAGCACCAGATTTCCGATTCCCTCAAACACTTTTCTGCAAACGTCGGGACAAAAAACCAGTCCTAAGCAAGTAAGCAAAGAAACGAAAATCACAGGAAGTAAATTCAAAAGCAGTTCTCCGATAGAAAATCCCATAAAAAGACCTGATGCCACACAACCTAAGGGAATGGTTGCAACACCGCACAAAATTCCGGTGAGCATATCTTGATGGTATTCTTTTTTCACCATTTTTAACGCCACGGGAATGGTAAAACAGATGGTTACCCCCATCATAGCGGCAACCACTAACCCGTGAAAACGGCTGAAAGCCGTCTGCGATAATTCTGCCGAAATAGAAGCACCGCCCATATCATTTGCCACAAAACCGCCTAAAAACGAGGGGTCAATCCTCATCTGTTGACTAAGCCAACTGCAGGCAGGAGTCAAAAGATTTGCCAAAGTGGGAGCAATGGTAATCATTCCCACCATAGCAACAGCTAACGTGCCCACAGCAAGAATTCCCTTTTCAAATTCTTCACCGATTTTTAAGTGATTCCCTGTTATACGGTCCAATGCTCCCAAAAGAGCAAAGATACCAAATATCAATTCCAACATGATTTTAGTTCCTTTTTTTGTTTTCCTGATTTCCCAAACAACTAAAATGTCAAAATATCAAACTGTCAAGAAAAATTAAAAGCAGATTTTATCGGGATTTAAGATGTTTTTTTCGTCAAACACCTTTTTAATGCCCTGCATAATTTCAATGGGCACAGTTCCCAACTGTTTTTTCAAATATTCTTTTTTCGCGTAGCCGATACCGTGTTCCCCGGAGACCAGACCACCCAGTTCTTCTGCTTTTTCATACATTTTGTCAAAGCAAGTATCTAAGGTTTGTTTCCAATCGGCATCATTTAAACTGTCACGACAAATGTAAACGTGTAAGTTACCGTCTCCTGCGTGACCGAAGCTGGGGATACGAACATTCATTTCGTCTGCTAAAGCGTGGGTAAATTTAATAAATTCATCTACCTGATTTACCGGCACCACCACGTCACATTCGTCCATTTCAGGAGTGGACGCTTTGATAGCTTCTAAGAAAGCACCACGGGCAGACCAAACGGATTTTTTACGTTCCTCAGTATCCACAATATATGCATCCAAAGCGCCGATGGAGAGACATAAATCTGCCACAGCTTTCATATCTGCATCCACCTGGGCATCGGTATTACCGTCAAAGGTTAAGAGAATATACGCATCGTTTTTGGTGTCGGGGAATTTTTTGCCAAGGTAATCTTCCGCAAATAAAATGGTGTCACGAGACATATATTCGATGGCGGTGGGCGTGATTTTAGAACGGAAAATCCGAGGTACCGCTTCAATGGCACTCTTCATATCGGCAAACGGAACCAACAAAGACAGTGATACTTTAGGAAGCGGAATCACTTCCAGCACTGCTTCGGTGATAATACAAAGGGTTCCTTCCGAACCGATTACCAGATCTTTTAAGCTGTAACCGGAACTGTTTTTTGCAACTTTAGCACCCAGCTTAACAATTTCACCATTGGGCATTACCACAGTCAACGCTCTCACATAATCACGGGTTACGCCGTATTTTACTGCTCTCATTCCCCCTGCATTGGTGGAAATGTTACCACCGATGGTAGCGGATTTTTCACCGGGATCGGGGGGATATAAAAAGTCGTTTTCTTCCACAAACGCTGCCAGTTCCATCAATAAAACGCCGGGCTGAACGGTAACGGTTAAGTTATCGGTATCCAGCTCCAGAATTTTATTCATTTTGGTGGTTTCCATTAAGATACCACCGCAAACGGGAACAGCAGAACCAACCAGCCCTGTTCCACTTCCGCGAACAGTAACCGGAATACTTTTCTGCCAAGCTAATTTCATTACCAAAGAGATTTCTTCGGTGGTATGCACACGAACCAACACTTCGGGCATTTTTTCAATGCCGCCCAGTTCGTCGTGAGCATAGTCGGGACTGATAGCATCGCCAACCAATACGTTTTCTTCCCCTAAAATGCCCTGTAATACTTTGATGTCATCAAGGGTTACTTTACTTCTTTCGTTAAGCATTTGCTTCACCCTCCTTTATTTTTGCAATCAGACGGGGTAAAATTTCCGCTACGTCTCCCACAATGGCATAATGTGCCACATCAAAAATGGGAGCAGATTGATCGGTGTTAATTGCCACAATGCAATCGGAAGATTTCATTCCTGCCGCAAACTGAACGGCGCCGGAAATACCAAGGCAAATGATGAATTTGGGCTTTACAGTTCTGCCGGACAAACCAATCTGATGCTTGGCATCCATAATGTTACCTTCCACCAAAGGACGGGTACAAGCAACCACACCGCCCAATAAATCAGCAAGTTCTTTTGCCTGAGCTCTTAACGCTTCACTCATAGCACCTCTGCCCACAGCAACCACCACATCAGCCTCAGAAATATCAATGTCCTTAGGCTTATCCAAGGTGGAAATCACGGAAATGGCAGAAGTCAGTTTGTCTGCTCCGATTTCCATATTCACAATTTCACCTTGTGTTTCTTTGGTGGGAGCAGGTTCGGTGAACACTTTATAACGAACGGTGCAGAACTGAGGACGGGTATCAGGCGAGATAATCTGCGCCATAATGTTACCGCCGAATGCAGGACGAATCTGCACCAAATCGGTATTTTCTTTCATTTCTAAAACAGTACAGTCTGCAGTTAAGCCTGCTCTCTGACGAGCCGCCACACGGGGAGCCAGCTGACGTCCTAAATTGGTGGCTCCAACCAGGATAGAGGAGGGTTTCACTTTTTCAATAAAATCGCAGAAACAAGCGGTATAAGGCTCAATTCTGAAATCTTTCAGTTCAGGTTTGTCATACACAAACACTTTATCCACGCCGTAGTGAAGGAGTTTTTCCACGCTGTTTCCGATAGCAGAACCCATCATCAATGCATACACGGGGTGACCTGTTACCTTAGCAAGTTCTTTTGCCTTGCCTAACAGTTCATAAGTGACTCTGTGAATGGTTCCTTCCATGTGGTCCACATACACACAAATCCCCTTCCATAAGGATTTGTCCACGCTTTTTTTCACTTCTTCCTCAAAAGTGACCACACCGCCTGATTTTTTCACACAAAGCTTACACATTTTACAAGCGGAAGAAATATCTAATTTATCATTCTCGTATGTAATGGCACCAAAGGGACAAAGGGATTGAATTTCGGGTGCATTTTCTTTGGTGACAAGATTCTGATTGACTACTAATTTACCCATAATATTTCCTCCCCTTTTACACCAGTTTCCGTTCCCGAATTAACTGATACAAGCCTTCGCTCTGTTCCTCGGAATTTCCCGAAATACTGCGTTTTTCCGCATTCTTTTCCGGCGGGAAAATCCGTTCTACCTGAGTGGCAGAACCCATCAGACCGTAATGGTCAGGATTTTGGTCTGCAAAATCAGAGAAGGAATAGATAGTAATCAAATCATCGGTCACACTCTGTAGCACTTTATAAGAAGGAAGTCTGGGAGAATTGATGTCTCCGTCCACAGACAACAGACAAGGCATTTTGATATTCATTGTTGCAACCTTATCGTCCAAAGATGCGGTAACGGTGATAGAATCATCTGTCACATTGGTAACAGACAACACATTTGCCACATTGGGAATACCCAAAAATTCAGAAACTTCCGCACCAACCTGAGCAGTGTCACCATCGGTGGTCTGTTTTCCGCAAAGGATTACATCAAACTCCCCTGCTTTTTGAATTCCCTGAGAAATGGTGTAGGCAGTTGCCAAAACATCTGCACCTGCAAATTTTCTATCGGACAACACAGAACCTTTTTTTGCTCCCATACAAATGGCTTCTGTGATAATACTCTTTGCCTGAGGAGGTCCCATGGTGATCACTTCCACACTACCTCCATACTGTTCGGTTAAAGACAGCGCTGTTTCAATGGCATATAAGTCATAGGGATTCATTTTGCTCTGGATTCCGTCTCGTTTTAACACACCGGTAACCGGGTCCACTTCCACATTGGAAGAACCGGGTACCTGCTTGATACATACTAAAATCTTCATTGGCTTCTCCTTTATGATGTCGTTCGAGTCGGGTTCTTCGTTACAGAGATTTCATCCAAAGAACTGCTTGTTTTACCCATTGGCTGATATTTTCACCGATATGGCATTCCATCTGGGCGGTCACTTCATTTCCCAAACCAAAACCATGATGTCTGCCGGGATAAATATGCAGTTCAAAGGGAATTTTTGCCTTACTGTATGCCGTTGCCAAAATCAGAGAATTCTCCACCGGCACAACTTCGTCGGCACCACCATGCACAATATAGGCAGGAACTGTGTTTTCATCTACCAGATTTTCTAAGCTGACAGATGCCAACTCTTCCGCGGTGGGATTGGGGTTACAAAGCAGATTACGGAAACTGTCCTGATGAGAAAATTCAGGGTTTCCTGTCACCACAGGATAAACCAACACCACACCCTTAGGTTTATTGTAACCATAGGGCATCGGTACCGCTTCCTGCAACTCGGGAAGCATCCACATGGTTGCTAAAGAACCACATAAATGTCCGCCTGCAGAAAATCCAACGGCATACACCTCTTCGGGATCCATACCGTATTCTTCGGCATGGTCACGGATATATTTCATTGCTTTGGTTGCCTGAATCAGCTGATCGGGGAACTTATTTTGCATTTTATTCACGGAATAACGAAGCACAAAGGCATTGAATCCATATGGCAAAAATGCCTGTGCCACAGGGTCACCTTCCACAAAATTATCCACAAACTCATAACCGCCACCGGGAATCACCAACATTGCTTTTCTCTTGTACCAAGGGTTTTGGTCAGCAATGTATGTCCACAGTTCAGCTTCGTCATCTAACATTATTTTTTCAAATTTCATAGGAACTTTCCTTCCTTTCTTAGTCAAATCAAATTGTTGCTACTCTTCATACACACCGTACGTTGAAAGAATGTGTTTGCAAATATGATACATCAGCGAAAGTGCTTCCTTTCTGATTGCTACGCTTCCTTTTGCTAAAGGCCCGTCGGATTGCATCGTTCGGTGGTAATCAAATAAATGTTTCACCTCTAAGGTAAAATAACCATTGAATCCGGACTGAATCAATCCTCTCATCAAAGAATCGTAATCACAATTCCCCATCATAGGCATCAGATGTTCATCCAGATATCCACGGTTATCGTGAACGTGAATTGCACCCAAATTACTGCCCAATTCCAAAATTTCTTTCTGATGGTCAATCTTATCAATATTGGCATGTCCCACATCCCAGGCAGCACCAAACAACGGATGGTTCATATAAGCCACCATTGCGTTTAAATCTTTGGCATAAATGGGAAAATAGCACCCTTCTCTGCAATGTTTGATGGTGGTATTTTCAAATAAAATATGCACGTGATTTGCTTCCATTGCAGGAATCAACGCCTGAAAATAGGGAGCATTTGTTCTAAAATACTCCTCTGCTCCGTGGGGATATTTTATTTCGGGAAAAAAGCCGGAATGAACCACCATCTTGGAAATTCCCAGGATTTTGCACGCCTCAATGGCACGAATTGCGGCAGAAATTCCATATTCTGCCCGTTCACCCTGCAAAATGAAGCTGGGAGCGTGTGCCTGCACAAAGTGAATCCCCAAACGGTCTGCATTGGCTTTGGTCTTTTGGATTTCATCCCGCCATCCGTCACCCATAAACCAATGTTCGGAAACTTTCAACACACTGCCAAAATCATAATCCAAATACCGAAAAGGGGTATCGACAAACAGAGAAACCACCTGAGCCGGCGTATCTGCATAAGCTTCCATCCCTTGGATGGTTGTTGCTATTTTCATAACATCTCGTTTTTAGCTACAAGATTACTTGTCGCCAAACATCCATGCTAACACATACTGGATATATTCATCCCAGAATGTCCAACAATGAGTTCCTGCGGATTCACGGTAGGTATAATCGAAATGAAGGGTATTGAATTTATCACGGAGTTTTACATTTTCCTCATATACAAAGTCTTCTGTCCCAACTCCCATATACACACGGATTTTTTCCTCTTTTTTATCCAGCTCTTCTGCAAGGAAAAATAAATCTTCTGTTGCAGGAACATTTAAATCATCCCCAAAAATTGCAGGCATAAAATCAGGGCAGGTTCTTGCCCACAGATAAATATCTGTTACTGCGGAAAGGCCTGCGCAAGCGGTATAACGGTCAGGATTTCTGAGTCCGATTTTTAAGGCGCCATAACCGCCCATAGAAAGACCTGCGATAAAATTCAGTTCCTTCTTGCGAGGAATTCCGAAAAATTCTTCCATTAAGCGAGGTAATTCTTCGGTAATATAGGTATAGTACTTCTCCCCATATTTCATATCGGTGTAAAATCCTTTTCCACCAAAGGGCATTACCACACAGATACCATATTCCTCTGCATAGCGTTCAATGGAGGTACGACGCATCCAGATGGTATGGTCGTCACTTAATCCATGCAGTAAATATAAACATTTGTATTCACCGTTCTCCACTTTACCGTCCACACCGATTTGTCCTTCGGTGCTTCTCTGAGGCTTAATCACATAAGCGGTAGTCTGAAATCCTAAAGATTCGCTATAAAAATTTGCTTCAAAAAATGCCATAATTTTTCTCCTTTAATACCTGTTGTCTATTGGGATATATAAATTATCGTTCCTCACGGAAGTAGGGTAAGCCGAGTGCTTCGGGAGGTTGATTTTCTTTTCTGTTACGAATGCTGGTGATAATCAGCACAATAACAGTTACCACATAGGGCAACATATCAAAAAGCAGTTTACTGCTGACACTGATATTGGGAATGTAAGTGGGAATTACATATAAAAATCCAAATAAAATGGAACCTAAAATACTTAAGGACGGTCGCCACATAGAGAAAATAACCAAAGCAATGGCCAACCATCCACGGTCACCAAAGCCGTTGTTGGACCAAACACCATTGGCATAATCCATCACATAATACAAGCCGCCAAGACCTGCAATGGCACTACCGATACAAGTGAAAATGTATTTATATTTGGTTACGTTGATACCTGCTGCATCTGCAGTTTCAGGACTTTCTCCCACTGCCCTTAAATGAAGACCAACTCTGGTTTTATTTAAGAGGAATGAACTGAACAGCGCAATCGCAATTGCAACGTATACCAAAAAGCCATAAGATAAAAAGATGTCCCCGAACCAACCTAAGCTATTGGCAAAAGGAAGTTGTGTTTTAAAAATCTGACTGGTTCTGGAAAGAGAGATGGAGGGAACATCGGTGTTCACTAATTTTATGAGAGAACCGCCGAAGAAATTCCCAATCCCAATGCCGAAGGTGGTAAGGGCTAACCCTGTTACGTTCTGGTTTGCGCGAAGGGTTACGGTTAAGAAACAGTAAATCAGCCCCATCAGAAGAGAACCTAAAATGGAACAAAAAAGCGGAATCAGAACTGCCAAAAGCGGATTCATAACCACTCCGCTGTGCTCATAGAGAAAAGAACCTGCCACACCGCTGATAGCTCCCACATACATAATACCGGGAATTCCCAGATTCAGGTTTCCTGATTTTTCGGTGAGAATTTCACCGGTAGAACCAAGCAATAAAGGAGTCCCCTGCATGATTGCACGTTGGATAATTGTTGTTACCATACCTGTTCCTCCTTGCCTTTGAATTTCAGTTTATAGTTAATGAAGAATTCTGCTCCGATAATAAAAAATATGATAATTCCCGTGATAATATCGGAGAATGATGAATTCAAACGATATACTTCAGATATTTTGGAAGCACCTTTTTCCAAAAACACGATAAGCAGAGAAGTCAAAACCATGTAAATAGGATTGAATTTAGCAAGCCAGGACACCATAATTGCAGTATAACCTCTTCCGCCTGCGGTGTCACCTTTCAACGAATGGTCTGTGCCTGCTACCAGTAAAAATCCGGCAATCCCGCAAATAGCACCTGAAATTGCCATGGTGCGAAGCATTACCTTCTTCACATTGATGCCGATATATCTGGCAGTGTTCACGCTTTCACCCACTACTGATATTTCGTATCCTTGCTTACTATACTTCAGATAAATATACATCAAAACGGTAATCACTGCCACAATGATGATATTTAACATATATTTCTGACCTAAAACCGTGGGGAGTTGTCCGAATTCCAATACTCTGGGAGTACCGGACCCTTTCGGCATAGACATCTCCAAAGTAAAGTATGCCACCAATTGAATGGCAATATAGTTCATCATTAAGGTGAATAAGGTTTCATTGGCATTGATTCGGGTTTTAAAATATGCAGGAATCAATCCCCAAAGAGAACCTGCTGCAACCGAAGCAATGAAAGTCACCGCAATCAATGCACCCGTAGGCAATTTTTCTCCTAAAAAAATCATACAGCAGGCTGACGCCAAACCTCCGATTAAAACCTGTCCTTCTGCACCGATATTCCAGAATTTCATTTTAAATGCAGGAGTTACAGCCAATGCCACACAAAGAAGCATTGCAGTGTTCTGAATCAGATTCCAGGTAAGACGTGGAGTTCCCACGGCCCCTTTCATCATCGTTTGATACATTTTGAGAGGATCCAATTTCGTTAAGGAGATGGTCACAATACTACACACAACCAGTGCCAATACAATCGCAATTGCACGAATCATCCAGCCTTCCCACCAGGCAATATCGTCACGCTTTACAATATGCGGATGAAGACCGCCGCCTTTGGTTGCAGGTTGCTTTTTTAATTGCTTCATTGTTTGGCACCTCCTTTCAATTTGTCGGAATCATCCTTGGCAGACTTGGTCATTAAAATACCAATTTCTTCTTTAGTTGCCTGTCTTCCATCTACAATGCCGGTAATTTTGCCGGAGCCGATTACTAAAATCCTGTCGCAAAGTTCCAGTAACACATCTAGGTCTTCTCCCACAAAAATAACCGCTACGCCTTTTTCTTTCTGTTCGTTTAACAGATTATAGATGGTGTAAGAAGAGTTAATATCTAAGCCTCTTACGGGATATGCTGCCATTAACACCGTGGGAGAAGATGCAATTTCACGCCCAACCAGAATTTTTTGCACATTACCCCCGGATAATCTTCTTACGGGAGTGCTTGAGGAAGGAGTTACCACTTCCAGACGTTCAATAATTTCTTCTGCTAAACTTTTCGGTTTCTTTCTCTGCAGGAAGAAGGTTTTTCCTTTTTTATAGCTTCGTAGCATCATGTTATCCACAATGTCCATATTGCCAACCAAGCCCATACCAAGACGATCTTCGGGAACAAACGCAAGCCTCACCCCCATCTGACGAATTTCCAGAGGCGTTTTATCACGCAAATTTTCCACTACATCGGTTTTCGGATTCAGGTACAGGATTTCGCCATCTTCTAAATGCTGAAGACCTGCAATTGCCTCCAGAAGCTCTCTCTGTCCGCTTCCTGCAATTCCGGCAATCCCTAAAATTTCACCGGAACGGGCTGTGAAGGAAACATTGTCTAAAAGTTTGATACCTTCCCTGTTCACGCAATCAATATTTTTCACTACCAAACGATCCTGCATATTTTTAGGTTCACTTCGTTCAATATTTAAGGAGATTTTTTTACCAACCATCATTTCAGTAAGTTCTGATTCATTGGTTTGGGCAGTTTTCACAGTGCCGATATATTCCCCTTTTCGAAGCACCGCCACATTATCGGATAGGGATAGCACTTCGTGTAGTTTATGGGTAATGATGATAATCGCTTTTCCGTCCTCACGCATATTGCGAAGCACAGAAAACAGCTTAGTGGTTTCCTGAGGAGTCAATACTGCAGTGGGCTCATCTAAAATCAGAATATCTGCTCCGCGAAAGAGCACCTTGATAATTTCCACAGTCTGTTTTTCAGACACAGACATTTCATAAATTTTCTTATCAGGGTCCAGCTCAAATCCATACTGTTCGGTGATTTCTTTAATTCTTTCAACCGATTTGGCAACATCAAATCCTTTTTCATCTTCCAAACCCAAAATAATATTTTCTGCCGCAGTAAACACATTCACCAGTTTAAAATGCTGGTGAATCATCCCGATTTTATAGCGGAATGCATCTTTAGGAGAAGCAATTCTCACCTCTTCTCCATTCACAAAAATACTGCCGCTATCAGGATAATAAATTCCGGACACCATATTCATCAATGTGGTCTTACCGCTTCCGTTTTCTCCTAAGATAGAAAGAATTTCGCCCTTCCTCACGTTTAAACAAACGTTTTTATTGGCAACCACACTACCAAAAGTTTTCGTAATATTTTTTAATTCCAATGCCACATTTTGTTCCATAGCAATCTCCAATTTTTATAGTTTTCTGTGCGGTTTCCCAAACACACAGCCTTTTGCTTGGGAAACCGCGCATACGTGCTAAAACCGAAGATAGGGCGGAGAAAATCCCCGCCCTATACAATCAGGCTTAATTAGAATGCGCTGTTTAACAAGGTAATTCCGTCGATGTTGATATCGAAGTAAGGTGCGCTGCGGTATTCGGATTCATGGAAGTAACCGTCTGCGATAGCTTCAGTATCTTTTTCATAATCGGCATCGGTATCAACGTCTGCCATATAGGAATCTAAGGTTTTTCCTTCAACGGTGAAGGTAGCGGTATCAAACACTTTAATTTCGCCTGCGATTAATTTTGCTTTCGCTTCTTCTAAAGCTTCTTTGGTGCCTTCTGCTGCAACTGCTTCGTTTACATCAGTCAGTTTTACAGAACCTGCTTCGAAACCTTCACACCAGTCAGTAGCGATGGTTTCACCGTTTCCAACACAGTTAATGATATATTTGAAGTAAGGAGCCCAGTCGATTCTGGAAGAAACGATGAAGGTTTCAGGACAAGCTTCCTGAGTGCTTCCATTATAAGAAACGTTGGGAACGCCTGCATTTTCACAAGCAGTGGGAGCGCCCATAGAGTCAGCATGCTGGCTGATTAATACACAGTTGTTGGACAGCAGTTTGGTTGCTGCTTCTTTTTCTAAAGCTTCATCATACCAGCTGCCGGTGAACTGAACTTCCATAGTAACGGAAGGACAAACAGATTTTGCACCTAAATAGAAAGAGGTGTAACCGGAAACAACTTCAGCATAGGTGTATGCACCAACATAACCCATTTTTGCCTGGTCAGCAGTGATTTTACCGCTTTCGATCATTTCGTTTAATTTCATACCTGCTGCAATACCTGCTAAGTATCTGCCTTCATAGATGGAAGCAAATGCATTGTGGAAGTTTGCAACATTTTCAGTATGAGCAGTAGTACCAGTTGCATGGCAGAACTCTACATCGGGGAATTCTTTTGCAGCCTGCAACATGTAGGGTTCGTGACCAAAGCTGTTTGCAAATACGATATCGCAACCCTGGTCAGCTAAGTCTGCTGCTGCTTCGTAACATTCGTTACCTTCAGGAACGTTGGTCTTCATAATTACGTTTTCAGGGCTCAGACCAAGTTCTTTGGTTGCAGCTTCAGCAGCGTCCAAAAAGTTTTTGTCGTAGGTGGAGTTTTCGTCGTGCAGGAAGATGAAACCGATTGTCAGATCAGATGCAACAGCATCTTCTTTGGTGGTTTCGCCGCCGCAAGCGGTTAATACGCCTAAGAGCATTACTGCAACGAGCAGAAGTGAAAGGATTTTTTTCATTTGAAATACCCTCCTTGCCTCTTTGAGGCAATTTTTATTTATTTTGTTTTTTTCTTACAATGTTATTTGCGGAAGGTTAACGAATCGTCAGTCATCGATTCAATAATTGCTAAAGAATCCACGCGGATTCCCTGCGCTCTCAACTCATCTCCGCCGCCCTGAAACCCTTTTTCAATGGCAACCACACAACCTGCCAAGGATGCCCCGGCCTGATTCACAATATGAATCAATCCGTGAAGCGCATTTCCTTTGGCAAGAAAATCATCAATTAAAAGAACCTTATCATCGGCTTCCAAATATTCTTTACTTACCACGGCATCATACACATTTTTGCGGGTGAAGGATTCCACACGGGCAGAATAAACCCTGTCGGAAATATTGCCGGATTTATCTTTTTTAGCAAAAATCACCGGCACATTCAAAAACTGAGCCGCCGCAAATGCAATGGGAATCCCCGATGTTTCGATGGTAACAATTTTATTAACGCCCTCATTTTCATACAAACGGGCAATTTCTGTCCCCATTTCCATCAAAAAAGGAACATCCAATCTGTGATTTAAAAAGCAATCCACTTTCAGGATATCTCCGGGTAACACGGTACCCTCTTTTAAGATTTTTTCTTCTAACGCAAGAATGATGAATCACTCCTTTTAACCAAGAACATATTTTAATAGATAAATTATATCACATAAGCTTTCAAAAGTCAACAAATTTTGCGCTCGTTCTCCCCGATGATTCCCACAAAATAAACAACTTTTTTTTGGTGATTTTTTTCTAAGTTTGATAAAAAAATGACAATATCTCAGTAACAGAGATATTGTCATTTTAAAATCATAAATTATTTCATTTCCACCAAGAACATTTTGGAAGTTAAAGATGCATCCAGAGTAACAGGCATTCCCTGAGAGAATAAGCTGTATCCGCTGGTTACAAACTGTTTACCGGTTGCCACATCGGTCAAGATATAATCTTTGGTGCAGTCACAACCTTTCAGTTTCAACTGCCAGGTGTCTTCCTCGGTATTGGGCAGACGGTTGATGTTCACATAACCTTTAGTACCGTCGGGAAGCATAGCTTCAGTTACCACCCAACCTCTGCCGGAGAATCCACCCACCACAGGAGTGTGATGATAAAGTTTCACTTTGTTATGAATGGGTCTGATGTATTCCTTAAAGAGTTTTAAGTACTTCTGAATCATTGCTTCTAAAGCCGGATTGCCTTCTTCTTCATAACGGGCATAACCGGACAGCTGAGGAATCCCCTGAATGGTCATCTGCAGCTGAGATTCTGCATTACCGTAAGCAGATGCACTCATGGCAGAGCCGTAGATAAACATTAAACATTCCGGCGGTAAGCACATAGACATACCGTTGAAGGTTTTTGCAATTCTGGGGAATTTATACCAGTCGGAGAACTGGGTTTTAGAGAATCTTGTCATCATACCAAGGTCAGTTCTACCGCCACCGGATGCACAGTTTTCCAAGTGCAGATCGGGATATTTTTTGTGAATGTTATCAAAAATTCTGTGGATAGCTTCCACGTTACGCCAATGGCTGTTTTCTAAGTATTCACCGTTTTCATTGAAGCCGCCTTCTCCGATATAACCGTTGTTGTAGTCTAAACGAATCATATCCAGGTCATATTTTTCCACTAAAGAGCAAAGCACATCTTCAATATATTTTTCTGCTTCGGGATGAGAAAAATCAATCACACGTTCGATACCGTGACCGTAACGCTGGAGCAACCAACCGGGATGTTCTTCACGTGCCAAGCTATCAATACCCCAAGCTTCCGGTTCTACCCAAAGGCCGAATTTCAAGCCCAGTTCTTTTGCACGTTTTACCACGGGATGCAGGTCATTTTCCAGATGACACATATGCCAATCCCCAACGCTTAACCAGAAGTTTTTATCTGCTCTGCCGTACCATCCGGCATCCACCACGAAAATTTCTGCACCTAATTTTGCAGCACGTTCCACTTCGATAAGCAGTTTTTCTTCGGTCATTTCGTGTTCCATATAACCCCAATGGTCATAGGAAATCATATCATAACCACGGCTGGGTCTATGTAATAAATATTTTCTCTGATAGGTATGGAGATTGTAAATGGTATCGTCAAAATCGTTGTAACCAAAACCAAAATGGATGCGGGGTGCTTCCACTTCTTCTCCCGCTTCCATCACACGCATAGGTGCAGGTGCTTCGGGAGACAGATTGAATTTTACACGGATATAGGGTTTCAAACCGTTGTTATCGGTTGCCGCAAAGTTTCTAAAATCGTTTTTGAATGCAAACTTCCAGTTTGCGCCCCATTCCATCTGACATACAAAATATCCGCCCAAAAGGTCATTTTTTGCAATGGCAAAAGGATGACCATGACCGCTACGTCCATTTTCACCGCCAAAAGAAACCCAAGCATTGTAAGGCACATTGTACCAGTCAAAATTACCTTCTGCACCCCAATGATTATCTTTGAAACAACCCACATAAACCAAGGATTGATCATAGTCGCCCAAGGAGTCTTTCACATCGTGTTTCTTTTCCCATAAGGTACCGCAAAGGGGAGAAATTTTGGTGATAGACTGAGGTTTATCGGATAAGTTTTTAATATAAATATGACGGGAGAAGAATCCGTTTTCACCGCAATAAGTCTGCACTCTCATCTGTAATTGCAATTTGGGATTTTTTAAAGTCAATTCCGCATAAGCTCTGCCGGATGCTTCTTCTTTGGTTTCCCAGTTTTCAAATTCCCAGCCAAAGGTGGCATCCTTGCCGTCAACTGCCAGGTCAAAAGCAGTTACAGGAGCTTCCATCACGCAGTCGTGATCGTGGGGGGGCATACCGGTTGCGCAGTAGTTAATACTCACTAATCTGCCGTCCCAAAGTTTTTCGTTATAAATGGTAGTACCGGAACTATAACGAAAGTCCATACGTTCTTTGTTGAAAATAAAATGCTTCATTTTCTGTTCTCCATTTCATTTTAAATTTCTTCTATATGGGTTCATCTTAGTTGTCAGTTTTTATATGATTATTTTTCTTCTTGATTATGATATCGGATAATGCCGATTATAGCAGACACAATGGCTACCGATTCGTAAACAGCACCGCCCACGGAATGCACAATAATATCATAAATCAGCACCATCGGACAAGTAATCAGTACACTGATACGGATTTTTTGGGCACTTTTAAAAGATAAGCATAAGGTGTTTATCACAAGAGCTGCAATGACTAAAACAGCGTGAATACCATCTCCGGCCACAACCGATGACCAAATGCCTAAAACAAGCATTAAAAAGGCAAATAAAACGGGGAATAATTTGGGCCTGTAAAAACTTTTATTCTTGTGATAGTACACCAGACTTCTAAGAACTCCTACCGTGTTTAACACCGCACCGGGAATAGCACCCAACAAAAAATAGTGAGCGGCAAACACGCCACAATCCAACAAATTCACAACCAAAAGTTGCTTGTCTGTTTTCACCTGATATGCTAAAATTCCAAGCACAACGGTCAGCATTCCCAATATTTGTGCAATCACTTGTATTGTATCCATTTCCGATACCTCTTTCTTATGGAAAAGACCGTATGTCATTTCAAACAATGTGCTTTCCCTTTTGCGCAGCACAATCCTGATATTAGAGGTCTCAATATCTCTTGGAGAATGTCAAATTCTTCTCGCACATCCTCATGATCTTCCAAAAAACACAGATTATTGTTGATTCGCTTTATGAATTCCTCTTGCCATAACAAGCAAATGACTATTTCTCAGGCGTCTGATTGATAATCAGCTTAATCGCTTTGTTTAAATTATCCACTTGGATTGTTTCTTCCCCATAAGCATATTCACCGTCTAACGTCCAGTTAATCTTTTCTGAAGTTTCAATCACAATATGTTTTGCGCTGAAAAAGGTAATCATTTTTGATTTGTACTTTCTTGAAGTTAATGCTATCACAATCTCGTTCAGCTCAAAAAAATCTTTGGGCGGTTTTATCAGCAACACTTCAAATAATCCGTCACTGAAATCCACCAGCTTGGGGTCAAGATTAATGACACCTCCCACAGAAGTGGAATTGCAAATAGCACCAAATACAAAATCATCTTCAACCACATTATCATCTGCCATAAAGCGAAGATGTTTGCTCTTTAAATTGGTAATATCTTTAATCCCCTCCAACACATAAGCCAAGTGCCCAAAAGTATTTTTCGCATTTTGCGGCGTTCTGTACGACACCTCTGCAAAGGCACCAAAACATGCCACATAAGAAAAAGTTCTTCCGTTAAAAGAACCGATATCAATTTCATGAACGGAACCCACCATAATATCTTCTGCAGCCTGCATAATATTTTTGGAAAGTTTTAAGCTGTTGGCAAAATCATTGGTACTGCCGGCAGGAATATAACCAATTTTCACATCAGCGCCGGACTTTAGTACACCTGAAACAACCTCATTGAAGGTACCGTCTCCTCCAATGGCTACAATCAAATCAAAATCCTTGGCATTTTCTTTTGCAAACTGCTTGGCATCGCCGGCAGCTTTCGTCAGATAAACAGTGTTTTGATAGCCGTGTTCTCCGAACATCACCAAAATATCGGTCAAATATTTATTCGCTTTTTTTGTCCCTGCACAGGGATTCATAATCAGTAAAAGTTTTTTTGTTTTTTCCAAATTCAATCACTTCACTTTTCTTTCAAGGGGATATTTTGGATTTACCATCAAGAACCGTTTTACGGCAATATTTTTCTTTTATATGCCAAGCAACAAAGCTGTTTGTTATTATTTATATATCATATCATAATACAGTATAACACATAAAATAAAAAATGACAATATTTGTTACAATATTGTCATTTTTTATTTTACAGTTTATTACGCTGGATTTTACCGCTGACGGTCTTAGGTAAGCTATCCTTAAATTCCACAATTCTGGGATATTTATACGGAGCGGTTTTTTCCTTAACATAATTTTGAATTTCTTTTTTCAGCTCGTCGGTACCTTCAGTGCCTGCAACCAATACAATAGATGCTTTTACAATCTGACCTCTTACTTCATCAGGAACAGCGGAAACACCACATTCTAACACATAGGGCAATTCCATAATAACGCTTTCGATTTCGAAGGGTCCGATTCTGTAACCGGAGGATTTGATAACGTCATCCACACGGCCAACATACCAGTAGTAACCGTCTTCGTCACACCAGGCAACGTCACCGGTGTG
Source organism: Oscillospiraceae bacterium (assembly GCA_015068645.1). Taxonomy (NCBI): domain Bacteria; kingdom Bacillati; phylum Bacillota; class Clostridia; order Eubacteriales; family Oscillospiraceae; species Oscillospiraceae bacterium. Next base: position 39,090 of record SVKD01000010.1, on the reverse strand, counting down.
ATAGTAACCGTCGTGCCATACTTCTTTGGTTTTTTCTTCTGCACCGTAGTAACCGGTAAACAGACCGCAGGGCGCCCCGTCTTTTACGTTAATAACGATTTCACCGGATTCACTGGTTTTTACCTGTTCTCCGTCTGCATTGTGCAGTTCCACTTTATAAATCGGAGCAGGTTTACCCATTGCACCGATTTTATGGGGTTTGCCAACTAAGTTACCAATAATCATAGTACTTTCGGTCTGACCGAAACCTTCTTTAATCTGCAGTCCCGTTGCCTTTTCAAATTGACGGTAAACTTCAGGATTGAGTGCTTCCCCGGCTGTGGTCATATGGCGGACGGAGGAGAAATCATATTTGGAAATATCCTGTTTTACCATCATACGAAGCATGGTAGGCGGTGCACAGAAGGTGGTGATATTGTGTTTTGCAAACATGGGCAGAATTTCTGCTGCATCGAAACGGTCAAAGTCATACACAAAGGTTGCAGCTTCACAGAGCCACTGACCATACAGTTTTCCCCACATTGCCTTTGCCCAACCGGTATCGGAAATGGTAAAGTGCAATCCATCGGGATCCACATTATGCCAATATTTTGCAGTGTGGAAATGACCTAAGGGATATTTATAGTTATGGGTTGCAATTTTGGGATAGCCGGAGGTACCTGAAGTGAAATACATCAGCATGGTATCATCACCGCAGGGAGAATCTTCCGTACGGTCAAAATGCGTGCTGAAACGTTTATATTCTTCGTTAAAGTTTCTCCAGCCTTCTTTTTTGCCACCAACTAACATTTTATGTTTTAATGTAGGGCAAGTTTTCGCCGCCATATCCACATAATTTGCAACTTCGCCGTCTGCAGTACAAACAATTGCACTTACTCCTGCAGACTGGAACCGGTATTCCAAATCGTGTTCGTGAAGCTGATCAACTGCAGGGATAGCAACAGCACCCAGTTTGTTTAAACCCAGCATTGCAATCCAGAACTGATAGTGACGTTTTAAAATCAGCATTACTCTGTCACCCTTTTTGATTCCCAAGGATGCAAAGTAGTTGGCACACTGACTGGATTTTTTACGCATATCGGTAAAGGTAAAACGACGCTCGGTTTTGTTTTTGGAAATATGAAGCATACAGAGTTTATCAGTCTCACGTCTGGAAAGCTCGTCTACCAAATCGAATGCAAAGTTGAATTTTTCGGTATTTTTAAAGGTGATGGAGGTGGGCGTTCCCTGTTCATCTTCCACCACGTCAATAAATTTATGATAAATTCTGTCTTTGGTATCTCTGTGAATGGAACCGATAATCTGTTCGGTGGGCACCACTTCTTTGGTGGTTTCTACAGTTTCTGCATCGGCACGAAGCACAATCGCATAGAATTTACAGTCTTTACCGTTTACTGCAATCATCCCGTGAGGAGTGTTACTGTTGTAATAAATGCTGTCGCCGGGGCCTAACACTTCCTTATGTTCCCCGATCTGCACCATTAAGTTCCCCTCAATAACAATGTCACATTCCTGACCGTCGTGAGTGGTTAATTCAATATCTTTATTCTGAGCTGCTTCATCATAAGCGCTCACTACGTACAAGGGTTCTGCAATACGGTTCCGAAAAGCATGTGCCATATTGTAGTACACCATACCGTGCGCTTTGGCAATCTGCTGACCTGCTCCTGCACGGGTTACGGTGTAAGAACGCAAATTGGGGCTGGCACCTTCAATAATATCGGTTACGTTGACACGAAACGCTTCTGCACAACGGTAAATAAAAGCAAAGTTTAAATCTGCTTCCCCGTTTTCCATTCTCACGTATTCCTCCAAAGATACGCCGGTTTTTGCGGACATTTCTTCGGTGGTGAAGCCTTCGATTTCACGAAGTTCACGGATACGCCACGCCATTTCTTTAATTTTTAAGCTGATGTCTCTTGAGTTTTCCATAGAAAAAATCCTCCTGTGTTTGAGGCAAAAAAAATCTCGCCTCAAAGTATCGGTAAAATTCTTTGAGACGAGTGTATTACGAAAATATGCACCCGCGGTACCACTCAAATTGCAACGAAAATTTCATTGCCACTTTCAAGGTCTAACAACCTCTTGTGCTTTTACGCAGCAATCACGGAAAGGTTCTACTCATTTTTCCCTTCTTCTAAAAAAGAAAAACTTTCTTCCTTTCGGCTCAGAAGCTACAAACAAAACCTGTCCCCCATGGCTCGCACCAACCGCCACTTCTCTCCCGGGTTCTCCTGGAGTTGCCCTCTTCGTCATAGCCTTTCATTAGAGCATAGTATAGCATAAGTTTCAAGCTTTGTCAATATTTTTTAGCGATTTTTCTTATTTTTCTTCCTCGTTTTCAAGCATTTCATCCAACGTAGCTTCGGTTTCTTGTAAAAAACGAATCCACTCTGTGAAATCCACAAAGGCAGACTCCCCTGCTTCTAAGCGTTTCAGTTTACCCTCGGTGTTATTCTGAAAAGGATGATTCCCCATCACGATATCCACCTGCTCACTTTTTAGAGAATGAAGACCTTTTCTAAAAATCTCACGGCAATCTTTGGAGAAACCGTATTCTTCTAAAAATTCTTTGGTCATACTATTCATCCCGATGCCACCGTGCATTGCGGCAATCAAGGATTTGCCGTCTTCTTCCACATTGACAAAAAAGGAAAGCACACCTTCGGTATGACCCGGCGTTAACACACAGCGAATCGTTGTGTCACCAAATACAAAAGAATCGCCGTCTTCTACCAAAACATCACAATCAAAAGGTTCCACACGGGGAAGTCCCAATTCTTTTGCCCAGGACCAATCGTAGGTACCGTTCACGATGGCGTTATCAATGCGGCTGATGTAGGTTTTGGCGCCGGAGATTGCTTTCAGCCTTTCGGTACAACCAAAATGGTCAATATGTCCGTGAGAATGAAAAATCGCACAAATATCTTCGGGATTTAACCCAACCTCTTTCATACTGAAACAAATCTGTTCATACATATCGGGATATCCGGTATCTATCATCACAAGTCCAGAAGATGTTTCAACGACGTGCACCGAAACGGCAGAGCTTCCCACAAAATATAAGTTCCCATACATCCGAAAGGGACGGATATCAGATTTTTTTGAATCTTTTTGGTTTTGCATCAAAAGTAACCTCTTTTTCTGTTAAGGTCTTACTATCAAATCAGAAACACCTGTGAATAAGTTCACCTGGTCTGCCATGACAAACCGTTCTTTTTGCTCCTGCCCTTCCAACGGTTCTGCTTGGAATTCAGGCGGGAATCCTCCCTCAGGCATGGGCGGATGTTCTCCGTCAAACTGAGGCGGTTCACCATGAAATCCAGGAGGTATCATGCCCTCAGGCATTTTTGGAGGTTCGCCATCAAACTTAGGCGGTTTTCCGTGCGGACCTTTTCCAAAGGGCAAATCTGTACCGAAATATCCCTGCTGAACACCGTACTCTTGTTCCGCTACTGTTTCCACTTCGTATAATCCGTTGGTTGAATCTCCTTGAAGTGCACCACCCACAGAAACGATATATTCTCCGCCTTGTTGGAAATTGGGAGAGGAAATAATCGCACCGCGGTAATCTCTGCCTGTCAACTTTTCTTCCGCAGTCTGGTAAGCAAATACAATCTTATCATCAACATCTTTTACTACTAACGCATCGTTGGCATCCACGGCGTTTTGAAATTGCAGATTCATAGTCACCTGACGGGAATCACTTTCGGGCCAATCCATGGTAGAACCTAAGGCAATCACAGTTCCGCCATTCACAAAGGAGCCCATATCACTGTCTAACCCTGCATCCGATGCGGGATGGGCACAGGATACCACAGTTCCGCCGTTTACCACCAGCCAACCGTTGGAATCAATACCGTCTCCCTCTTTGCCAAGCCCTGCCATAATATAAAGGTTTCCGCCGTTAATCGTCGTCACGGAAATTCCGTCTTCATTGGTATTGATACCGTCATTCTGAGAACGAATGGTAATATCACCGCCATTTACGGTGAGATGAAGTTCTGAATCCAGACCTTCGTTTTCGGCATTCAGTTCCAGACTGCCGGGACCATCCACATTCATAGACATATAGGAATAGATAGCACCGTCTTGTTTATAGAGCTTCTTTTCCCCCTCGCTGTCCTTAAAAATCTTTGCCACATAGGAACCGTTCACCATGTTTTTACTATCCTCTGCCAGTACGATGTTTGCACCTGCTTTTGTGGTATCCACATCAAAAGTGGCAGAATCCTGGGACCAGTCTTTGTCGCACTCATACACATTTTGAAATAAAATAGCAGGTGCCACAGTGCAAGTAATATCTGCATTGTCCAAAATTAGTTCTACCACTGCCTCGGGATTCTCTTTGGCATCCTTGCCTAAGTCCACACGAATCTGCCCTAAAGAGATGGTTCCACTGATAACATAAGAACCGGGTTTTGTAATATTCACAACCCGATGGTCCTCCGCTTCTTCTTTGGTATGTTGATCGACATCGGTACCTTCCCCATAGGGATTACCGCTGGGATACACTTCCATATCCTCGTAATAGATAATGTCACGGCTTACATACACCTCTCCTGATTCCCCTACGGAAGAACCGTTATAAAGAATATCTCCATCGGAAAGTGTAATGGTTTGTACCGTGTCAAAACGGGTGCTCTGAATGTCGCTAAAAGACGATTCGTTCTGTTTTTGGTTACAACCGCCGAGTAAAGCTAAGGTTAACACACAAGCTACGAAAATAAAAAGAATTCGTTTCATAGAAAATTCCTCCTTTATTCAGATTGGATTCTATCAAAAGGATATGTTTCATTTATGAAAAACAGTTGTAGATTTTGTGAATTTGTTAATCCATTGATACTTTGCGAATGCCGTAGCCTTCGTAGAATTTTCCGTTTTCTTTTACGGTTTGTACGATCCATTTGGTCAAAGAAGAGTTACACGGACGGTCTAAAATATTTTCTCTGGTAGAACCGTTTCCAAAAATATGACGAATAATTTCGTCGGATTCTTCCTGATTTACCACTTCAAAGAAATCAAAGAATTTCACAATATTGGAATTGGGTGACAACACCGTTTTTAGCTGTTCATCAAACATCCAGGTGTGACATAAGAAACAGTCAAATTTATATTCAGGGAAATGGGTTTTAAAAAACTCCACCGCCATATCAAAGGACGCCTGACAGGATTCCGGAGTCATCGCTCCGCCCTCGGGAATATGTACGGAAATATAGGTATCTCCGTTTTTGATGTGGGTGCCGGGAATATCTCTCCAAGCAGTAGCCATTTCAAATTCCAGTCTGCCAAGACGGAACAGTTTACCGGAATAATAGGTACCTAACCAAAGCACTTCAAAAGCAATCCCGAACACGCCGCCGGACTGTTTGAAATAATCTTCTGCCCAAAGCACCAGATCTTTCATGGTGTGCACAAAAATTTCTTCCGAAATCCCACGATCAAAAAACCACTGTTGTAATTCTTCGCATAAGTAAAGGAGCATCATCATATTTAGTTCCACATCACCATGCTGATCCAACAACTCATTATAACGAGCTAACACACAGTTTTCGGGAATTTCTTTTCTTTGTAACACATCTTCAAACAACTCATCAAAATGAGCGGGAAATTCTAATTTTTCATACCATTTTCTTACAATTTGTTTTTTAGTGTCCATGTTGTTTCTCCTTGGTTGCAATTATATTTATCAGATTAAAATCAGTTCTATTGTAACATAGAAAAATAAAAATGACAATACTTGCCAAGCAAATATTGTCATTTTTTACGATTTCAAATTAATCGATAACGCCGGCGCCCTGTTTTGCCAAAACATCGGCACGTTCATTATAGAGCACACCGGTATGGGCGTCTACTTTCTCAAAATCCACTTTAATTCTGGATTGAATCATCCAGGCAAATTCACGGTAGGCTACGGTGGCATCCAGGTTGGTTTTCCATTCCCCTTTTGCCCATTTGGCAATTCCTTCGTAGTCGTGAAAAATTTTCACTTGGGAAAAGCCGTGATTCACCGCATACTGCATAGCAATCATAGCACCTTTTAATTCCCCTGCCACATTACGCATGGTAGCAACCGATTCTTTCTTGTCACCGCCCTGCTGTTCTTCCGTGTGACCATCGGGAAAAATCAGCACTACGCCGTAACCGTAGAATCCGCTTTCAATATTATAGCTTCCGTCCACATAGGCATAAAGAGTACCTTCCGGCGGTAGTTCTTCCTGAGGAGCTTTCGGTGTAACACCTGTCAAATAAAACTCTGCTTCCGCTCTCGTTGGAAAACTTTTATATTCCGCACCGGGAAACCCCTTAATCAGCGGTTCACATGCTGCCCAAGATTCATAGATCCCTGAAATTTTCCCTATCTTTACGGCATAGAATTTTTTCTTAGTTGTTGCCATCTTGCGCCTCATCGGAATCAGCATCAACGGATACAGGTTCTACGATTCCGTTCATTTTGTTATATAATGCCAAGAATTCGTCGCCTTCCACTTTTTCTTTTTCCAACAGTAAATCGGATAACGCGTGAAGCAGTTCCATATTATCGGATAATAAGGTCTGGCAACGCTCATAACAACCATCAATCACTGCTTTGATTTCATCATCGATTAATGCAGCTACCTGTTCGGAATAGTTTCTGGTCTGACCAAAATCTTTTCCGATAAATACTTCGTCCTGTTCACTTCCGAAGCAAATGGGCCCTAATTTTTCGCTCATACCGTACTTGGTAATCATTTCACGGGCAATTTTGGTAGCACGCTGAATGTCGTTGGAAGCACCGGTGGAAATATCGTCCAGCACCAGTTTTTCTGCAACACGACCACCCAACAGCACCACGATTTCTTCCAGCATTCCAACCTTGGAGGCATACATTTTATCCTCACTGGGTAAGGACAGAGTGTAACCGCCTGCACGGCCTCTGGGAATAATGGAAATCTGATGTACGGGGTCCTGATTGGGCAGAAGTTTGGTCACAATTGCATGGCCTGCTTCGTGATAAGCAGTCAGTTTTTTCTCTTTTTCGCTGGCTTTTTTGGATTTCTTTTCCGGTCCTGCAATCACCTTAATCATCGCTTCGGAAACATCCTGCATGGTGATTTTGGTTTTCTGCTGACGTGCTGCCAGCAGCGCACTTTCATTTAACAGGTTTTCCAAGTCAGCACCGGTGAATCCTGCAGTGGTTTTTGCAATCACACCTAAATCCACATCAGCAGCCAAAGGTTTCTTTCTTGCATGAACTCTTAAAATTTCTTCTCTGCCTTTCACGTCAGGATAGTTCACTACCAACTGACGGTCAAATCGACCGGGACGAAGGAGTGCCGGGTCTAAAATGTCGGGACGGTTGGTTGCTGCAATGATAATGATATTCTGATTTTCGGTAAAACCGTCCATTTCAACCAGTAACTGGTTTAAAGTCTGTTCACGTTCATCGTGACCGCCACCCAAACCGGCACCTCTGTGACGGCCGACAGCATCAATTTCATCAATAAAAATAATACAGGGAGCTGCTTTTTTCGCATTTTCAAACAAATCTCTCACACGGGATGCACCCACACCAACAAACATTTCCACAAAGTCGGAACCGCTGATGGAGAAAAAGGGTACGCCCGCTTCCCCTGCACAGGCTTTTGCCAACAAGGTTTTACCGGTACCCGGAGGTCCCACCAACAGTAACCCTTTGGGGATTCTGGCACCGATAGCGTGATATTTCTGGGGATTTTTTAAGAAATCCACCACTTCTTTTAGTTCTTCTTTTTCCTCATCAGCACCTGCTACGTCCATAAATGTTACCGTAGTTTTGGAAGGGTCCGTCATTTTCGCTTTGCTCTTACCAAAAGACATTGCCCCGCCGCCACCATTGGCCTGACGAAGGAAAAATACCCAAAATAATACTGCAATAATGATAAGTCCTAACGGAGAAATCAATGCAAACCACCAAGGAGCTTCCTGAGGCTGAATTACCTTATAGGTTAATTTATTGCCCTCAGTTGTGGTCATGGATTCGTTGATTTTGGTTCCGATATCCTGATTTAAGGTATCAAGGCTGGGGATGATTACATCAAACTTTTTCTCGTGACCATTTTTTTTGATAATCCCTTCAATGCGATTTTCGCCCAGATGATAGTCCATAGAACGAACCTCACCTGCTTGGAAAGAATTCACAAAATCGGAATAGTTAATGGTTTCTATTTCAGAACCGGTTGTCAGAACGGATAATACCGTCATAAAGATGACAAACAGCAACACATAAAAACCAATATTTTTAATATGTTTTTTCATTGAAATCCTCCTGCATTTTTATCATAAACCCCACACGGGGTAAAAAGTCTTATAAATAAACCGATTCGTCTAACACACCCACAAAAGGCAGATTACGATAACGTTCCGCATAATCCAAACCGTACCCGATAACAAATTCATCCGGAATGGTAAATCCTAAGTAATCAATGGAAATTTCCACCTTGCGACGATCGGGTTTGCTGAGCAATGAACAAAGCTTTACGGAAGCGGCACCCCGTTCCTCAAACATCTCCATCACTTTAGACATGGTAAATCCCGTGTCAATGATATCTTCCACAAACAACACATGTTTTAAGGCAACAGAAGTGCCTACATCTTTCACAATTTTTACTTCTCCCGAAGACATACTGCTGTCCTGATAGCTGGAAACTGACATAAATTCAATTTCAATGGGTAAATTAATTTCACGGATTAAATCTGCATAAAATACGCAGGAACCTTTTAAAATACCAATCACAAGCAGACTTTTGGCATCTTTATAATCTTCGGTAATCTGTTTTCCCATTTCTTCGATTCTTGCCTTAATTTCTTCTTTTGAAAACAAAATTTTCTTGATATCGTTCTCCTGATAAATCATTGTTTTGGTTCCTTTTTATTTATTTTTGTTTATAACAATGTAATATTGTTCTTCCTCTGGACAATTGGTCACTTCTTCATAAAAATGACCTACAACCACCCGCACAGCATGATTAACACAAACAAGCGGAATCCCGTTCCTCTCATGAAGCGGAATTTTTTTATCGATAAAAAAGTCTGATAATTTCTTATGTATACGAATGTTCTGAAAATAAAGTTTGTCTCCGGCACATCTTTGACGAACCCACACGCTATCCCCGGCTTTCACACAGATGGGATAGCAAAATGTTGCATCGCAATCTTTGGATTTGGATAAACAAATATTGTAATCAGCTTCTCCGAAACAAACGGGTGTTTCTGCTTCTAATAAAACAGGTTTACAAGCCTGTTCCCCGCTATACTTAAAAACTAAAAATTCTCCGGATAATAAGGCAACAATTCCACCCGGCAAGGAGATCTGTTTTCCCTTTTTTCCATCAATACACAATTGATACAGCCGTTCTGTCTGCCGGTAGGAAATACATTCTCCGCTGCAACACATCTGATAGTAGGCATAACGAATGGTACGTTTGACCATTACGTCCTCATTTTCTAAAAGCGGAGCCAACGAAAGCATCACAGAGGAATCCCCCTCCGTTGCCACCTGCTGATAGATTGCTCGGGCTTTTTCTTCCAAAAATTGGTGTTCCCGATAAAGCACATCGGAACTATGATACACGGTGTTTGTGAAATTTGTGTTAAAATGTTGCTCTAAATAGGGAATTAAATCCAAACGAATTTTATTTCGGGTATAATCCTTTTGAAAATTGGTTTCGTCAGTAACAAAATCTTGATCCAAATATTTTAAGTAGGCGTATATTTCTTCTTTTGTGACGCCTAAAAGCGGACGAATAATTTTCTCCCGACAAGGAGCAATTCCCAGCGGTAAATTCCCTTTTAACAGGTTCATTAAGACCGTTTCGGCATTATCATCCTTCATATGCGCAACTGCAATTTTATCGGTATGTTGCTTCTCAAAAAATGCATATCGCACTTTTCTTCCCGCATCTTCCAAAGAAAGATGGTATTGATTGGCATAGCTTCTTACATCTTCTTCCAAAACTGCAATGGGAATCTCATATTTTTGGCATAAATCCTCTGCAAATTGCATATCACGATCAGCAGTTTCGCCACGAAGACCATGGTGAATATGCGCGCAACATAATTTCATGCCGTATTCTTCGCGAAGTTCCAGAAGAACTCGCAAAAGCGCCACAGAATCAGCACCGCCGGATAACCCCACCAGCACCGACTCTCCGTGGTTTATCATATCTTCCCGCTCAATCAACGCTCTCACGTGATTTAAAAACACATCGTGAGAAAAATCAATACGGCTCATGGCGGGTCTCCAAATCATAAAAACTGGTATATTTCCCAAGCCAGGTCATTTCAAAGGAACCGGTTTCCCCTGCTCTGTGCTTAGCGATAATACATTCCCCGATATTATGCTTTTCAGTTGTTTCGGGTTTATAATATTCCTCACGGAATAAGAACATAACAATGTCGGCGTCCTGCTCAATCGCTCCTGATTCTCTCAAGTCGGACAACATCGGTTTGTTATCCGCACGGTTTTCCGGTCCACGGGACAGCTGGGAAACTGCAATCACAGGAACCTCCAGATCTTTTGCAAGCACCTTCAGATCACGGCTGATAGCAGCAATTTCCACCTGTCTGCTTTCTGCACGGCGTCCGCTTTGCATCAGCTGCAAATAGTCAATCACAATCAGTCCCAAACCTTTTTCCAACTTCATACGTTTGGCTTTGGCGCGAATATCGGTAACAGTAGCGGAAGCATTGTCGTCAATGTAAATCGGAGCTTTGGACAAAGGCTCCATTACATCTAAAAATTTATTCATATCTTCCGGGGTAATTTCTCCGGAACGAATTTTATCGGATTCAATTCTTGCTTCAGAAGAAATAATACGGTTTACCAGTTCTTCCTTGGACATTTCCAAAGAAAAAATCAGAACGGGTAAATTCTGTGTAATGGCAACATTTTGCGCAATATTAATGGCAAAAGAGGTTTTCCCCATAGCAGGACGGGCAGCAATCAGCACCAAAGTGGAAGGTTTTAATCCGGACAGTCTGCGGTCCAATTCACTGAAACCTGTGGGAATTCCTGCTACCTGACCCCGATTTTCCAGCATTTCTGCAAATTTATTATAGTTTTGGTAAATAATGGGCTTAATATGGGTAATTCCACCGGTATCCCGCTCGGAAACCAAATCAAAAATTTTGGAAATGGCATACTCGGTAACTTCCTGAGCACCCTTAGAGGCATATCCTTCATTTTCAATATCCTGACACAAGGTAATCAACTTTCTTAAGTGAGCCTGGTCAGCCACAATTTTGGCATAATGTTTCACATTTTCGGTGGTGGGAACGGAATTGACAATATCTAAAATATACTCTTTGCCACCCACCTGCTCATAAATGCCCATACGGATTAATTCATCATAAAGGGTAACAACATCCACCGGAATATTCAGATTGAATAAATTGGTGATTGCTTTATAAATCTCCTGATTTTTCGGCACGTAAAAATCGTTTGCGGAAATAAACTCCATTACTTCCAGCAAACATTCTTTATCAATAATGACAGACCCTAAAACCGCTGCTTCTGCCTCCAGATTATAGGGTAAATCTCTTACCATATCCATAAAACTTACAATCCTTTGATTTCAACTTTTACTTTTGCGCTGACATCTTCAAATAATTTCACGGTGATTTCATAGGTACCAAGGGTTTTGATAGCATCCTTTAAAACCACTTTTTTCTTTTCTACTTCAATACCGGACTGGTCTTTGATGGCTTTCACAATATCAATGGAGGTTACGGCACCAAATAATTTGCCGTTATCTCCGGATTTCGCGGAAACGCTGAAAGTGGCTGCTTCCAGACGTTCTTTTAATTTTTCGGAATTATCATGATTTACGGCACGTTTATGTGCCACGGAATCCTTTTGGTTTTTTAAGGTGGTTAAATTTGCTTCGGTAGCCTCCACAGCTAATTTTTTGGGGAATAAAAAGTTTCTTGCATATCCGTCAGAACTATTGATAATATCCCCTTTTTTGCCGCTTCCTTTTACATCCTGTAATAAAATAACTTTCATAATTTTGTCTTCCTTTCTATCCGCATAAAATTATGCTTCTTCCATTTCATCCAAAGCTTCTTTGATAAGCATAATAGACTTATCTACCGTAAGTTCACGGCTCTGGCAACCTGCCACCGTCTGATGACCGCCGCCACCAAGTTTCTCCATAATCACCTGCACATTGATGGTTCCGTTGGATCGGGCACTGATAATAGTGTCTTCTCCCCGACGGAAAATTACAAATGCAGCTTCAATTTCTTTAATATCAATCAAATCATCTGCTGCTTGCGCAATAAACACGCTGTCTCCTTCATCACCGTAATACTTGGCAATGGCAATGGAGCCTTTATAAATTTCAGCAGATTTTACAATATCAGAAACTTTTACATAGTTGGCAAAATCAGTTTTAATCAGATCTCTTGCAGCATTGGGGTCCATTCCCAGTTTTCTTAAGTATGATGCTGCTTCGAAAGTTCTGGCACCTGTTTTCATAGAGAAATTCTGCGTATCCAGAAGAATCCCCGCATACAGACTTTCGGCCTCGATTCTCTTTAATTTTACCGTATCATCCAGATACTGAAGCATTTCCACCACCAATTCACAAGTGGAAGATGCATACGGCTCGTGGAAGGTAAGAGCAGCATCATAAATAAAATCTGCGCCCTTTCTGTGATGATCAATTAAGAAAACTTTCACATCTTCTTTTAATAAATCGGGAGCCGCAACCAGATTGGGTCTGTGGGTATCCACCACTACCAAAACTGTCTTACCGGTAATCATCATTTCTGCCTGACTTTCCGTGATGAAGGTGTTTTCAAAATCTTTATCCAAACGGGTTTTCGTCAGAATCGCTTCGGTATTCACGTTGGTATCTTCTAAAATAATATGAGCAGGCTTATCAAAAGCGGCTGCAACTCTTGCAAGAGCTAATGCAGAACCCAAGGAGTCCATATCTGCATTTTTATGTCCCATTACCAGCACTTTGTCTGCATGATGCACCATCTCTTTGAAAGAAAGTGCAATAATACGGGAACGCACCTTGGTACGTTTTTCAATTTCACGGTTCTGACCGCCAAAATAGGTAAAATCATTTCCCACTTTGATAACCGCCTGGTCACCGCCGCGACCTAATGCCATATCCAAAGCCACACGAGAGAAATTCTCGGTTTCACCCAGACTTTCTCCCACACCAATCCCGATACTTAATGTTACGGGAAGGCTTCCGAAGGTTTCAATATTCTTCACTTCTTTTAACACAGACATTTTGGTTTCCAGAAGTTTTTCGAAGGATTTATGCTCCATCACAAAGGTAAAACGGTCACGATCCATTTTGCTCAAAATACCTTGATAAGAGCCAACAAATTCAGAAATAATCCGTTCTGCCTGAGAAGCAATCATCGTACGTTCCGCATCAGAAATCTGCTTGGTAATTTCATCTAAATTGTCAATATAAATATGTCCTTTCACAATCATATCATCCTGATATTTTTGCTTCAAGGCAATATAATCGGTAATTTCAGAAAAATAGCAAACATAAATACGTTCGTCCACAGCCACGGTATCATCTGTTACCACAGAATACACGGTAAAGCTTTTGTCAGCGGTAGAAAATTCCGAAATACCACTCACATGATTTAATAAAAAGTCGGGAAAGAAGTCACTCAGAGATCGTCCAATATAATCTTCGGTTGGCAACAGCAATCCTAAAGCATCATTACACCAAACCAACTCTCCATTGGCTCTCATAACCGCCATGGGAAACGGCGACTTCAACACGGAATTGTGGCTTGCAGATCCAACTTCAAAAGACAAGCTCTCAATATAATCCCGAAATTTCTTGCTGGAATTATTTCCGGTTAAAACAAACACAAAGAACAAGGCCACTGTCAAAGTCACCTGAATCAACGCCAAATTGCGGTTATACGGATATACAGATAAAGAAAACACCAAAAGAAACACAAAACCGATAAACACCTTGGGCATAGAATACAACTTCCGGAATACCCGAAAATTTTCGGCTTTTTGTTTCTTCTTCAGTTGTTTTTTTTGTTTTTTCTGATTCTCACTCATCATATTAACTCTCCATTGTTTTTTTCACTTGAACAATGTTATCTTTTTATTATAACTTTCTTTCCCAAATTTGTCAATCCATTTCCGTTTGGAAGGATGATATAATAGCATTCGACACAAAGAAACCTTTTTCGGTTAAACAAATCCCTTTCTGCGTAACATCCACATACCCATTCATTTGATATTGCTGAATCAATGCTTGGTTTTGTTGCCAAAAACCGGAGGGCAATTTTTCGCGTTCCACGCCGATATCTGTCCGTAAAGACAGCATCAGTTCCTCAAAATAAGCAGCTTCTTTGGAAATTGTTTCTTCACATCTGTCGAAATTTCCGTCAACATACTCCGAAATACTCGATGGATTAAAAAATCGTTTGTTTCCAAAAAAACTGTGTGCTGCTGCACCAAAACCGATGTAAGGAGCACGGGTCCAGTATTTTAGATTATGACGGCAAGGTTCTTTGCCATCTTTCGTAAAATTAGAAATTTCATAATGACGGTACTGAGAAAGCATTTCGCAAACCAAACAGTATTGTTCATACACACCGTCGTCATTGGGAAACACATACCCTTTCCGGTACAAAGGTGAATCCTCATCCAAAGTTAAAGCATACGCAGAAATATGTTCACAATCCAGTTGTTTTAAAAAAGTCAGGGTTTTCTTTAAAGTTTCGATAGATGAATCCGGCAAGCCGTACATAATATCTGCATTGATATTGGTAAATCCCATTTTACGAAGTAACTGATAGGATGCCAAAAATTCTTCTGCGGTATGGATTCTGCCCAGTTTTTTTAGCTCGTCATTGTTTACAGACTGCAATCCCATACTGACACGGTTAATCCCTGCATCCCGATAGACAAGCAGTTTTTTCTCATCAAAGGTTTTAGGATTTAATTCAATGGTGATTTCCGTGTCGGATGAAAAATCAAAAATATCCCTTGCTTTTTTTACAAGCTTTGCAATTTCTGTTTCGTCTGCCACCGAAGGGGTTCCCCCTCCGATAAACACCGAGTCCACAGGAATCTGTTTTCCTCGGTATGCTTCCATTTCCCCATGCATTGCTTTAAAATACGCTCTTTGGGATGATGTATCCGAAACGGAATAAAAATCGCAATACGCACATTTTCTCACGCAGAACGGAATGTGAAAATAAAGACCTGCTTTCATTACAGTTTCAACACGGACATAAACGCCTCCTGGGGCACCTCCACGGTACCGAACTGGCGCATACGTTTTTTCCCTTCCTTCTGTTTTTCCAGAAGTTTTTTCTTACGGGTGATGTCACCGCCGTAACATTTTGCAAGCACGTCTTTTCGCATTGCCTTTACGGTTTCACGGGCGATAACCTTAGTGCCGATTGCCGCCTGAATGGGAATTTCAAATAACTGTCTCGGAATGACTTCTTTTAATTTTTCCGCTATTCTTCTGCCTCTTGCATAGGCTTTATCGGTATGCACAATGAAGGAAAGTGCATCCACGATTTCGCCGTTTAAGAGAATATCCAATTTTACCAGCTTGGATTCTCTGTAATCAGACAATTCATAATCCAAAGATGCATAACCTTTGGTGCGGGATTTCAAATCATCAAAGAAATCGTAAATGATTTCGTTTAAGGGCATATCGTAATGGATAGAAACACGAGTTTCATCCAGATATTTCATATCAATAAACACGCCTCGGCGTTCCTGACAAAGCTCCATAATGTTGCCCACATAATCGGTGGGTGTCATAATGGTGGCAGAAACAAAGGGCTCTTCCATGGAAGCAATTTCAGACGGATTGGGCAAGTTAGTGGGGTTATCCAAATCCATCTTGGTACCGTCTGTTTTGGTGATTTTATAAATTACGCTGGGTGCGGTGGTGATTAAATCTAAGTTGAATTCACGCTCCAGACGTTCCTGAATGATTTCTAAATGCAGAAGTCCCAAGAATCCGCAACGGAAACCAAATCCCAACGCAATGGAGGTTTCCGGTTCAAAAATCAGCGCCGCATCGTTTAACTGCAATTTTAACAGGGCATCTTTTAAGTCATCGTATCTTGCGCCATCCACAGGATACAAACCACAGAACACCATGGGCTGCACTGCTTTATACCCCGGCAGAGGCTCACTTGCAGGATTTGCTTTATCGGTAACGGTATCGCCAACCGCAGTATCACGCAAGGTTTTGATAGAAGCGGTAACATAACCAACTTCCCCGGCACAGATTTCCTGACAGGGAGTCATACCGAGAGCATTCAAATACCCCACTTCTACCACTTCAAATTCTTTGCCGTTGGACATCATTTTCATGGTAGTGTCTTTGGTGATTTTTCCGTCCATCACACGGATATAGATAATAACACCTTTATAAGCATCATAGTATGAGTCAAAAATCAACGCTTTTAAGGGAGCGTTTTCATCGCCCTTGGGAGCAGGAATGGTGTTAGCAATCGCTTCTAACACATCTTCAATGTTGGTGCCGTTTTTTGCAGAAATCAGCGGAGCCTCATCTGCAGGGATACCGATAATGTCTTCAATTTCTCTTTTGATTTCATCCGGTCTTGCACTGGGCAGGTCAATTTTATTGATGACAGGCAGAATTTCCAGATCACTGTCTACCGCTAAGTAGGCATTTGCTAGAGTCTGTGCTTCAATCCCCTGGGCCGCATCCACAATCAGAATAGCACCTTCACAAGCTTTTAAACTGCGGGATACTTCGTAGTTAAAGTCCACGTGACCGGGAGTGTCAATGAGATTATAGATATATTCTTCTCCGTTTTTTGCACGGTACACCAGACGAACGGCTCTTGCCTTAATGGTGATGCCACGTTCTTTTTCCAGCTCCATATTGTCTAAAAGCTGCTCTTCCATTTCTCTGGCAGAAACAACCCCGGTTTTCTCAAGCAGACGGTCTGCCAGAGTGGATTTTCCGTGGTCAATATGTGCTATAATCGAAAAGTTTCTGATATGATTTAATCTGTCACTCATAAGATTACCAAAAGGCGATATGAAATCTGCCGTGTTCCTTTCCTTACGGGTTTTGTGCATCCATGTATATATTATGCATAAATTCTCAATTCTTTTGTTGGTGTCTGCTCTCTCGAGAACAAGATTGCGGACCTTTTTTTCAACATTTATCAATATTTCTTCAATATAGTATTATAACATAATATTCCCTATTTGTAAATAACTTTTTTGAAAAAACAGAAAATATTGCAAAACTTATTGACAAATGCATAATTATGTATTATAATAGGTTTATTATTGATTATACTTGCATAATTATGCAATAAAGGTGAGAAACATGTTAGAGCAAATTAAACAAACCGACAAAACATATTATATGAACACTTTTGGTGAAAGACTTCCCGTCTGTTTCACCGAAGGTAACGGTATGACCATGACCGCAACCGACGGTAAAATCTACTATGATTTTATGGCAGGAATTGCGGTAAACTGCTTAGGTCACAATCATCCGAAACTGGTGGAAACCATCTGCAATCAGGCAAAAAAACTGATTCATACTTCCAGCTTATATTATATTGAATCTCAGGCAAATTTAGCCAAAGCACTTTGTGAAAACTCCTGTGCCGACAGAGCATTTTTTGCAAATTCCGGTGCAGAAGCAAACGAAGGTGCCCTAAAACTTGCCAGAAAATATTTTTATAATAAAGGACAGGAAAAACCTGAGGTAATCACCTTGGAAAATTCCTTTCACGGAAGAACCTTAGCAACCCTTTCTGCTACGGGACAAGAAAAATATCAAAAGCCCTACGCTCCTTTGGTTGAAAAATTCATTCACGTTCCTGCAAATGATATTGATGCGTTCAAGGCTGCAGTCACTGAAAAAACCGGTGCTGTGATGCTGGAAGTGATTCAGGGAGAAAGCGGCGTTCGTCCGTTAGAAAAAACTTACTTAGAAGAAATCAGAAAAATCTGTACCGAAAAAGATATTGTCCTGATTTTTGACGAAGTGCAAACCGGTATGGGCAGATGCGGTACCCTGTTTGCTTACGAAACCGTTGGTGTGGAACCTGATATTTTCACATTGGCAAAAGCCTTGGCAGGTGGCGTTCCCATTGGGGCAATTCTCTGCAAAGAAAAATTTTCTGCGTTTGTTCCCGGTGACCACGGAACTACCTTTGGCGGAAATCCTTTAGCAACTGCGGCAGGTCTTTGTGTGGTAAATGAACTATTAGAAAACGGTGTTTTAGAAAATGCCAAAACAATGGGTGCGATTTTCCAAGAAAAATTAACCGCTTTAAAAGATAAATTTCCCATTATCAAAGAAGTTCGCGGAAAAGGGCTGATGATTGGCGTAGAGTTCGCAAAACCCGTTGCAAAAGCCTTATCAAAAAAATTGTTTGAAGCAGGATTTTTGGTTGGCACTGTGGGTGAAACCGTGTTCCGACTGGTTCCCCCTCTGATTATTACCGAAAAAGAAATCAATTTACTTACCGATAAATTAGACGAATTACTGCAAGCATTATAAAAGAGAGGATTGAAAAGAAATGAAACATTTTATTAGTATTACCGATATTACAAAACAGGAATTTGACGATATTTTAACCTTAGCGCATAAACTGAAAAAAATGCAGAAAGCTGGCACTCCCCACCCCTATCTTGCGGGCAAAAGCTTAGGGATGATTTTTGCAAAATCTTCTACCAGAACCCGTGTTTCCTTTGAAGTTGGAATGTATCAGCTGGGTGGCCATCCCCTGTTCTTAAGCTCCAATGACATTCAGCTCGGCAGAGGGGAAACCATTTATGACACTGCAAACGTATTGTCCGGAATGCTGGACGGGATTATGATTCGTACCTTCTCGCAAGACGACGTGTATGATCTGGCAAAATACGGTTCTATCCCCGTAATCAACGCCTTAACCGACTTAGAACATCCCTGTCAGGCAATGGCAGATATGCAGACCATCTACGAAGAATTCGGCAAACTGGAAGGTCTGAAATTTGCTTATGTGGGTGACGGCAACAATATGGCACACTCCTTAGCACATGCTTGTGCAATGGCAGGAATTGATTGTTATATTGCAACTCCCGAAAAATATAAATGTGTACCCGACCAGATTGAAAAAGCAAAAGCACTGGCAAAAAGCTGTAAAATCGTGGAAACCTGTGACCCCGAAGAAGCAATGAAAGGTGCCAACATCGTTTATACCGACACTTGGGTAAGTATGGGTCAGGAAGCAGAAAAAGCAACCAAAGTAAAAGAATTCGGTGATTATCAGGTAAACAAAAAACTGTTCTCCTTAACCGATGAAAACTCCATCTTCTTACATTGTCTGCCTGCATACAGAGGCTTTGAAGTAACCGAGGATGTAATTGATGGTCCTCATTCCAGAATTTTCCAGGAAGCAGAAAACAGATTGCATGCACAAAAAGCAATTATGACTATGCTGATGGCTGATTCCTACAAGAAATAAGGAGATAAAAAATGGCACAGGAAAAAGATTACTACGGCTTTCATATCCGTTTGGCAACTGAAGCGGAAATTCCTGAAATTCAGGCAATTACCAAAATTTCTTTCCAGAAATACGTAAAAAATGCAGGGCTGGAAGATACCGAAGCATTAAATGAAACCTATGATGATATTCTTCGTGATTTAGACAACAAATTAGTGTTTGTGGCATTCATCAACGAAGTGCCTGCAGGCAGTGTGCGTATCAAAGTGAAAGAAGACGGCACCGCATACTTAAGTCGTTTCGGCGTTAGTCCAGAATTCCAGAACCACGGGGTTGGCAAAAGTTTAATGAGCGTGGTGGACACCGTGATGATGGAAAAAGGCGTAAAACGACTGGAACTGCACACCGCAGCCAAATATTTTGATTTGGTTCGATTTTACTACGGCAGAAAATTCTATATTGATTCCATCTCCGAAGACCGTGGCTACAAACGTGCGCTCATGGTAAAAGAATACAACAAAGTAAAAGAATAATTCTTTTGTTTTTTGGCATCAAAAAAGGAAGTATCATCGGATACTTCCTTTTTTTGTATGTGTTCTATTCTTTCAATCCTAATTCTTTTTTGAATTCTGCTAAATTTACAATAGAACCTTCCACTCTGGATTTTTCTGCTGCGAAAGAAATCAAGTGGTTTTCCACGGAAATTGCAATGGCACTGAGTTCCTTTTCGTCACAGTTCCCGGTGATGTAATCATATAAAGAGTTCACCAAGCCCTGATCACCGCCACCGTGTCCGCCAACGATAGAATTGGAAGCAGTAGCATTTATCAAATCAATCTGGGTTTTCTGACGGGTTCTGAAATCAAAGAATTCCAGCTGCATATCACCGATGGAACCGCTTAATTCACCGTCGGTACCCATAACGCGGATGTAACGTCCACCTTCGTTGAAAGCACTCATATTGAAAGATGCCACAGCACCATTTTCAAATTCTAAGTTTACAACCTGACGGTCTACAACATCGTTATCGCATTTGTAAACACATTTGCCGTACTGAGTGGTTTTTAATGCTTCTGCCACCTGTTCATTGGTGGGAGTTTCAATTTTGGTGGCAGCATTTCGGAACCAGGTGTTCTTTTCGTCTTCTAAGTACAGTTTTACTGCATTGTAATAACAGGTATCATAGATGGGACAAGTTTTGTCACAACGTTCAGGAGAACCTTCGGGAGCGTTTGCTCTGGTGAAATGGCCCAAAGAGCCGAACGAATGAACGTTTTTGCAGGGAGAACCAACCAGCCACTGCATAATATCCATATCGTGACAGCATTTCTGCAGAATCATGCAGGAGCTTCTTTCAGAGTTACCCCAGTTACCCCTAACGAAGCTATGGCTCTGATGCACGTGACCTACACATTCAGTGTGATGCACAGAAACAACCTGACCAATTTTTCCTTCGTTAATCATTTCTTTTATTTTCATAAAGAAGGGTGCATAACGCAACACATGACAAACCAACACTTTGTTGCCTTTTTCTTTGGCAGCGTTTGCCATATCCACACACTCCTGATAGTCTGCTGAAACAGGTTTTTCCAACAGAATGTCGTAACCTAATTCAATGGCTTTCATACAAGGAGCATAATGAAGCTGGTCCATGGTTGCAATGATAGCAATATCTGCAAATTTGGGAACTGCTAAAATGTCTTCATAGCTTTCGTAACACTGATCATCGGTTAAATTGTAGGTTTCTTTTACAAACTGTCTTAATGCCGGAACGGGATCCGCAACGCCAACCACCTGAAATTTTTCAGGATCCATTCTGCTGATATAAATTCTGCCTCGATCACCGGCACCGATTAAAATTACTTTTAATTTTTTCATACTTCCAATATCCTCCTTACATTGTTATCTGGATATACTATCTTTAGTATATCACGACTTGCCTCATATGTAAATACGAAAAAAGGACATCTTTTATGTAATTTCAGCTTAGAAAAAGCCATTTGCATTTTAAAATCATCTGTTTTGCAAAAGAACCATCTAATCGAATAACCAATCCATCATTTCTTCATCTCTTTTATCATCATAAAAGCAAAAAACCGTACACATCTGTGTACGGTTTTTTGGAGCTGGTGACAAGAATCGAACTTGCAACCTGCGGTTTACGATACCGCTGCTCTGCCTTTGAGCCACACCAGCATATGTGAAGGGCTGTCTATGTTTCAGACAGCCCCTTATTTTAAATTTTCGCTCTGCGGTATTTTATCGAGCATCCACCATCAAATCAGGCGATGAGAAAATATCGTAGAACAAACAAACCGAACCAGAAGGGGTAATCCGAAGGCGTACCGGGTGTACGCCGAGTGATGAGGTTTGTTGGTAGTAAAACGCTCTGCGGTATTTTATCGAGCATCCACCTTATTCTTCGGTAGTTTCTGCTACATCCTGATTCTGCTGATTTCTGTGCTTAAATGCAACAATCAGAC
Source organism: Oscillospiraceae bacterium (assembly GCA_015068645.1). Classification (NCBI taxonomy): domain Bacteria; kingdom Bacillati; phylum Bacillota; class Clostridia; order Eubacteriales; family Oscillospiraceae; species Oscillospiraceae bacterium. Next base: position 17,134 of record SVKD01000010.1, on the reverse strand, counting down.
GTCTCTGAGGTTCCACGCCAACAGAGTAGGTAGTAATCATCGGATAGCTCTGCAGAGCGGAATGGATGATTCTTCTTTCATACGCTTTCATGGGTTCCAATTCGTATTTACCGTGAGACTTAATTACGCGGTTTGCAATGCTTTTTGCCAAGCCGGTTAAGGTTTTTTCACGTTTCATACGATAATCTTCGGTATCTAAGCGGATTTTTTCGCCGCCTTTTATCTTTTTATTGAATGCTAACTGCAGCATATGCTGAATAGCATCCAAGGTATCACCGTGTTTCCCGATGATGTTACCCGCTTCTTCCCCAACCAGATTCACAGAAATGATTCTGCCTTTCTGGGTTACTTCTGCGGTAACTGCAATATCCATCAGTCTGAACAGCTCTTTCACGTGTTCTTCCACAAATGCTACGCCGTTTTCAGTAGGAACAAAATCGGCATCATCTTCATAATTGACAGAAGGTTTTTTCGGTTCTGCTTTTACTTCTTCCTTTACAACCTTCTTCTCGGTTCTTGCGGTTTTTTCTGCTCTTTCAGGTCTTGCCTTGGGAGCTTTTGCTTCTTTTTTAGGAGCGGAAGTTTCTTCCTCCGGTTTTTTTACGTCATATCTTGCTAAGATTCTTGCAGGCTTTGCACCAATTCCCAAAAATCCTGAGGTGGGTGCATTTAAAATTTCAATCTCAATTAAATCTCTGTCTACACCCAGTTCCTGCACAGCTTTTTCAATCGCTTCATCAACTGTTTTCGCAGAGGTGATAATTTCTTTCACAGATGTTTTCCATCCTTTCTATTTCTTTTTCTTCTTTTTCATTTCTTTTCTAGCCAAACGTTTCTGTTCTTCTTTGACTTCAATTACCTGAGCTTCTTTTCGAATCACATAGCGGTCTAAAGTAAAGCTCTGCAGAATCTGCAAAACATTACCAACAATCCAGTAAAGTCCCATTGCAGCAGGCAATTTATAACAGAACCAACCTGTCATCAAGGGGAAGAAATACTGCATCATTTTCATCTGAGATGCCTGTTCACTGGTCTGAGTTCTAGCCATCATTTTCTGAGAAATGAAGCTGGTTAAGAAGGTAGACAAAGCTGCAACGAGGGGGAATATCCAGAAAATACTATTTCCTTCAGCAATCGCCACACCGGGGACGCTTCCCAAATTAAGACCAAACAGTTTAAAATTCAGTGCAAACTGTTCCGGTTTCAGCGTGCTTCCTGCTTTGGTCAAAAGGGTTCCGGCTTCTGCCATGTGGGAACTTACCCAAGCAGCAACATCCAACTGAGAGGAATATCCGGTGAGCGTTTCCGCCCCATTCATCAAGGCTTCAAAAGCGGTTTTCAACCCGTCACCGGTAGTTTGCAGAACGTAAGTAATAGGATTCTGAATAACTGCATACACAGAGAACAATACCAGCATCTGCACAATTAACGGTAAGCAACTGCTTAAGGGATTGATTTTATGCTGCTGATAAAGCTTCATAGTTTCTTCGCTTTGTTTATTCTTATCGTACTGATATTTTTCCTGAATTTCCTGCAGAGCAGGTTGAATCTTCTGCATATGTGCCATAGATTTCTGCTGTTTTAACACTAAGGGCAACATACAAACACGAACCAATACCGTGAAAATAATAATAGACCAACCGAAATTCTGGACTAAATTATAAATGAGTCTCATAACGAGACCTAAAAGCTGGTATAACCAATCCATTGTATTTTCCTTTCTGTTGCCGGGATTTTACGGATAATCTATCCCTCCCGGATTCCATGGATTGCAACGTAAAATGCGCCAAACAGCCTTACAAAATCCTTTGAAAAAGCCGTATTTTTGCACCGCTAAAATAGCATACTGAGAGCACGTTGGATGAAATCGGCAACGGGCACCCAAAAGTGGCGAAATCCACCTCTGATACCCCCGAACCAATAAAATAAACAGTTTACTGAGCATCAAATGCACCTGCTTTATGTAACAGTCTGGAAAGTTCTTTTCCCAACGAGAAAAAATCGGTACCCAAAATGGCAGGACGAGCCACAACCACCAGGTCATACCCCTTTTTCATCGTGGGGAAAAAAAGTCTCATATTCTCAAAAATCAACCGTCTTGCACGGTTTCTCTTACAAGCCTTCCCGATTTTTTTGGTAGCAGTAATGCCGTAACGCAAATCTTTGTGATTATTGTTACGGTAATAGAGTACCACATATCTGCCGGGATAAGACCGACCTTTTTTGTAAACTCTTTGAAATTCGTAGTTTTCTGTTAAAGAAGTAGCGTGAATCAAACCGTCTCCCTCACATTTTTAGAAAAATCCAACGAATGTTGCAATCTTTTTTTAATGGGCTAAATGAAAAAAAATGTCGTAAGCGTTAAGCATCTGACGACATTTCTTATCTTATGAATTATGCGCTAAGACTAACTCTGCCTCTTGCTCTTCTTCTAGCTAAGATTTTTCTACCGTTTCTGGTTCTCATTCTTTTGAAGAAACCGTGTTCTCTTTTTCTCTGTCTTTTCTTGGGCTGATAAGTTCTTTTCATGTTTTTGCACCTCCAAATATATCATTGATTACTTTAACAATTATGGGTTCCCATTTCGGGAAAAACGCTAAATCTTGATTCAAAAAAACAGTATTTATCAATTTTAGCACTCAATATTATAACGAATAACCTCTAAAATGTCAAGTGATTTTTTAAAGTTTTTCAATTTTTTTTATTTTTTTGCTCTGATTTTGTTCTGTTGGAAGATTTGATTGATTTTTTCTGCTGCAAAACGGACTTCCTCTTCGGTGTTTTGATGAGAAAAAGAAACGCGGATTGCCGTATCCTGCATTGCTTTCGGCACAGAGAATGCAGCGAGTACACGGTTGTTCCCGCCCTTTTTCTCAGAACAAGCAGAACCGGAAGACACATAAATCCCTTCACTTTCCAACATATGAAGCACAATTTCCGAACGAAGATTTAAGGAAATGTTCACAATAGTTCCTAAGCTGTTTTGGCTGTTCACTAAAATATCAGAATCCAACAAACTCAGAAACAACGAGGAAAGTTCTTTCATTTTTTCTATGGGATGTTCCTTACGAAAAATCTTTACAGCTTCCGAAAATGCCGCAATATTTGCCACATTTTCCGTTCCCGAAAACAGATTTTCTTCCTGACCGCCGCCATAATAAAGCGATTCCAGTAAGATTCCTTTTTTCACATACAAAGCACCGATTCCTTTGGGGGCACCGATTTTATGACCGGAAAAGCTCATCAGATCCGCTCCAAACTCACGAACGTGAATATCCAGTTTTCCATACGCTTGAATACAATCGGAATGCAGTACCGCATTGGGTGCTTTTTCTTTCATCATCCGTTTGATTTTTGCAATATCAAACAAAGTCCCCGTTTCGTTATTGACTGCCATCACGCTTACAAGCGCCACATCATCATTTAACTGTTCCGCTAAAAAATCCCAGTCAACTTCAGCGTTGACAACGGGAATCCATTCTACCTGATAGCCCTCTTTTTCCAATTGTTTTCCAATGTTATAAACCGAAGCATGTTCCACCATAGAAATCAGCACCTTATTACCTTTATGCTTATTTCTGCGAAGGTATCCTAAAATAGCAGTATTATTGGCTAACGTACCGGAAGGAGTGAAATAAATCTCATTCTCCTTCGCACCAATGGATGAGGCCATGGTTTTTCTGGCTTCTCTCACAATATCTTCCGCTTCCATACCCAAACGGTGTAAGGAAGAGGGATTCCCAAAAGAATTGGTTAAAATATCTGTTACACGAGCCACCACACATTCATACGGACGGGTTGTAGCTGCATTATCCAAATAAATCATAGTTCATCTCCAAATCGTTTCAAATCAGGATTCTTTATGGCACAGGCACAACAGCACCGTACCAAGCAACATCGTTGTCCCCAACAGAAGAAAATCTGAACCTTCTAAAATGCCGAGAGGCAGCAGATTGGGAACAAAAAGACAAATAAAGAACAGCACAAGCATAACCCCAACCACCGTCAGCTTCCAAATGCTGATAGGAAGGCTGGTTTGCATCAGATGGAAAAAGGCAAAATATGCTGTGACGTAAAAAGATAGAGTATCCTTATCTGCCAGCACCCCTATTTTTTCTAAAATTCCGAAAAATCCCACAAACAAACCGATTAACACAGCAGTGGGAACGGTGGCTCTCATCACGGAACCGAAGAAATCTTCCCCCACGGGTTTATCATTGGGTTCCATTGCCAAAAAGAAAGAAGGTGTTCCGATAGCAAGAGAACCAATCACCGTCATACTGATAGGTGCAAAGGGATAAGGTGTACCAAGCAAAATAAAAATGAAGGATAATATCAGCGAAAAGCCTGTTTTTAATAAATACAAACTTGCAACACGTTCAATATTATTCACAATTCGTCTGCCCTCTTTTAAAATAAGAGGAACGGGTGAAAAATCAGACTCACTTAAGACCACCTGAGCAACTGCTTTGGCTGCCTGAGCACCGTTTGCCATAGCAATGGCAAGATCTGCTTCTTTTAATGCTAATACATCATTCACACCGTCTCCGCTCATGGCTACGGTTTCTCCCTTTTGCTTCATAGCCTGCACCAGAAGTCGTTTTTGCTCCGGTGTCACACGACCAAAAATGGAATAAGTTCCCACCAGTTTTTGATAATGTTCTAAGGTTTTTGGTTGCGTATTTAAATCAATATAACGGTCATAATCCATAAAACCAAGCTGTTTGGCAATGGCAGAAACCGTTTCGGGATGGTCACCCGAAATAATTTTTAAATCCACCTGTTCATGACGAAAATAATCCAACACCGAGTGTGCATCTTTCTTGATTACATCACTCATTACAATAAGCGCCAAGCATTCGCCGTCACGGGTAAGTGCTAACACACGGTCCCCCTGTGCGGTTTTTTCGCTAACGGTTTTCAAAATATCTTCTGAATTAACCAAACGATCTGCGGCACCTAACCGATAACAGTGTTCCCCGATTTTTAATTCGGAATACTTCCGCTGCGAAGAAAAAGGAATACAAACATCCCAAGTAAGCTCGGTTTTGTCACCATACGCCTGATAGATTCCCTCCATAGTGGGATTTCTCACAGGAAACGCTTTGGCAAACAAACGAAGGTACTGATAAACAGTGCCATCATAAGGAACAAGCTCTTTTAACTTGATTTCACCGGTGGTTAACGTTCCGGTTTTATCCAGACAAACCGTGGTAACACGACTTAAACATTCTACGGCAGAAAAATCGTTGACCAACGCTTTTTTGTTGGCTAATTTCAACACAGAAGTGCCTGCGGTAACGGTAGTAATCAAATAAAGTCCGGAAGGAATCATTCCAATAATACTTGCTGCCGTGGAAATCACTGCTGTCTGCCAATCGGTGCCGTTCCGATAAAAAGTGGATAAAAACAGAACGATGCCTAAAGGCAGAATCACATAGGACATCACCTTGATAATTTTGCCGATAGCAGTTAAAATGCGGGATTCCATCTTCTGATAGCTCCCTGCACTGGTAATAATGCCTGCATAGTAGGTATCTTTACCCACTTTCACTGCCTTGGCATAGCAAGAACCTGCCACCACAAAACTACCGGAAACCAAAGCATCTCCCTGATTTTTAGAAATGGGGTCAGCTTCACCGGTAATTAACGCTTCATTCACTTCCAGATAGTCGGTACAAAGAATTTGCATATCACAGGGAATCTGATCTCCTGCAGTTAAAAAAACGATATCCTCCAACACGATTGCTTCGGAGCGGATTTGTTCTTTTTCTCCGTCTCGCAACACAGTATGATACTGCTGACGAACAGATTTGAGCCGGTCCAGTTTTCTTTTTAGATAAAACTCCTGACCGATTCCCAACAAGATATTGGAAATGACTACTCCCATAAATAGAGTGTTTTTCCAGCTCCCTGTGGTTAGCACCAGAAGAAAGATGACAGTATTTAAAAAATTAAAATAGGTAAACACATTTTCTCTGACAATATCCCAGCTTGTTCTTACGTTTGGCTTGGGCATCACATTAGTCTGATTAGCTTGTGTTTTTTCTGCAACTTGTTGACGGGTAAGACCTGTCATGATAAATCTCCTTTTATAAGATAACCTCTGCAAAAAGAGGATAATGATCTGAAATTATTTTGGTAATCACTTCTGGTTTTGAAAAGTGAATGTTTTTTTCCATATGATTTACAAAAATATAATCAATCTTTCGAACAGGATGAAAAGACGGGAACGTAAATCGATTTTCTTTTAAAAAAGCTTCTTCCATCACTTCATATATACTATCCAACCGCCCACTGTCCGGCGTGGTGTTAAAATCACCCATCAAAATGACAGGCGTGCTAATATCTTCAATTTCTCTTAAAAATGTTTCTACTGCCAATTCCTGCTCCCTTGCATGTCCGCCGAAATGGCTCACAAACACCGTCACTTCTTCCGGTATCAAAAGAACAGCTTTCAAAAAAATACGGGGTTCCCTGTTAGGCAAATCTTCCATTTGCGGAATTTTCACGGTTTCACAAGATTTGATGGGAAATCGAGACAAAATAGCTGTACCATAGCTACCCTCGCCGGGAAATTCCACCGCTTTCGCAAAAGCAAATTCCCTGCCGGTCATTTTCCCTAACAATTCCGCCTGATTGGAATAATAAGGAGAATCTCCCGCTCCGCGGACTTCGTTTAAACCAATAATATCGCAATCATACTGACAGATAACCTTGGCAATTTTTTCCAGATTTACGCTTTGATGCCAAATTTTGATTAAATCATCTGCATTTTCTTCCTGAAAAAGTTTTTCGGTCAATTCATATCCGAAACAAAGCGGTCCGTTTGGACTTTTGTTGGTTTTCACCAGCTCTTGATAATCTGCACCATGGCATATATTAAAGGTCATCACTTTCAGATTCATAGAAAAACCTCTTAATTTTCTAGCCTATAGAAGAAATTTCAGGCACGAAAAATTCCGTGCCTGTTTCTCAAATATTCTGCCTTATCCTTTAATCATCACTTTGAAGAATGCTTTTTTGCCTTTCTTCACGATGATAAATCCTTCTTTTTCAAAGTCTGCTTTAGTAACTGCCATCATCGGATCGGTTACTTTGTCATCCCCAATGGAAAGACCGTTCTGCTGAATCAGTCTTCTTGCTTCACCTTTCGAAGGCACAATACCGGTATTTGCCAATAAATCTAAAACACCGATGGAATCGCCAAAATCTTCGATTTCCTTGGTGGGCATGTCCGCGGAAACGCCAACTCCGCCAAACACAGCTTCTGCAGCTGCCTTCACCTTGTTGGCTTCTTCCTCACCATGAACCAACTTGGTCACTTCGTAAGCAAGGATTTTCTTTGCCTGATTGAGTTCTGCCCCTTCCCATTGTTCCATTTTACGAATCTCGTCCATGGGCACAAAGGTCAGAAGTTTGATACATTTAATAACATCGGCATCGGAAACATTCACCCAATACTGATAGAAATCATAGGGTGATGTTTTATTGGGGTCCAGCCATACTGCACCGGAAGCAGTTTTGCCCATCTTTTTACCTTCGCTGTTGGTCAGCAGAGTAAAGGTCATACCGTAAACCTGTTTCTGGTCTTTTCTGCGGCAAAGTTCCAGACCACCTAAAATGTTGGACCACTGGTCGTCGCCGCCCAACTCGATTTTACAATCATATTTTCTGCTTAACATCAAAAAGTCATAGCTTTGCATCAGCATATAGTTAAATTCCAGGAAGGAAAGCCCCTTTTCCAATCGCTGCTTAAAGCATTCTGCCTGAAGCATTTTATTAACTGAGAAGCAAGAACCGATGTCACGTAAAAATTCTACATAATTCAAGTCCAAAAGCCAATCAGCATTATTTACCATAATCGCTTTACCATCGGTGAAATCCACCACACTGGAAAGCTGTTTTTTAAAGCATTCGCAGTTGTGGTCGATGATTTCTTTGGTCATCATCTGACGCATATCAGTTCTGCCGGAGGGATCTCCGATATGTCCGGTACCGCCACCAACTAAAGCGATGGGTTTATGTCCATGCATCTGCATATGACGCATAACCACCATTTGCAAAAAGTGTCCTACATGCAAGCTATCTGCTGTCGGGTCAAAACCGATATAAAAGGTTACCTTTTCTTTGCCTAATAATTCTCTGATTTCTGCCTCGTGTGTAGTCTGAGCAATCAGTCCTCTTTCTTGTAACACATCAAATACGTTTTCCATTGTTCTTTTCCTTCCTTTTCTTACATTTGCTCGATTTTATTTAAGAGTGTTTGCACAATTTCAGCTTCCGGGAGTGTTTTGGTAATTTGAGAAATTCCGTTTTCGTCCTTTTCAAAGAGAACAGCTTTTCCGTCTCCACCTGCAATCCCGATATCGCAATCTTTTGCTTCTCCGGGACCGTTTACCACACAACCCATTACCGCAACTTTGAGCGGTTTATGTATATGTTTTGTTTTTTCTTTTACTTCTTTTGCCAACGAAATAATATCAATTTTCGTTCTACCGCAAGTGGGGCAAGCAATCACCTCTACCCACTCTTTTCGTCTGCCCGTGGCAGTTAAAATAGCTTTCGCGGCATCAATTTCTTCTTCCACCGATTCAGTTAAGGATACCCGCAAGGTGTCACCGATGCCATTCCGAAGCAGAGTTCCGATACCGATGGCATTTTTTGTCACACCCCAGATTCCGCCGCCTGCTTCGGTCACACCAAGATGCAACGGATATGGGAACACTTCACTTGCCAACGTATATGCAGCGATATTTTTCTCCACATCAGAAACTTTTAACGATAACACAATATCGTGAAAATCCAGTTCTTCCAACACGGAAATCTGCTCCTTTGCAGCTTCCATCAAAGCTTCGGGCGTTACTCCCCCGAATTTTTCCAAAATCGGCTTGGGAAGAGAACCGCCGTTTACTCCCACACGGATGGGAACACCGTGTTTTTTGCAGGCATCCACCACCTGCTTCACACGATTACGGTCTCCGATGTTTCCCGGATTGATGCGAACCTTATCCACTCCCTGCTCCACGGCTTGAATGGCAAGACGGTAATCAAAGTGAATATCCGCAACCAAGGGAATATGAATCTGTTCCTTGATTTTTGAGATAGCTTTGGCAGCCTCCTCGTCGTTGACAGTAGCTCTTACGATTTCGCAGCCGCACTGCTCCAGCGATAAAATCTGTTGAACTGTGGCATCCACATCAGCGGTAGGCGTGTTGGTCATAGACTGGATGGCAACCGGTTCACCTCCACCGATGAATCGGTCTCCGATTTTTATTTTTTTTGATTTTTTTAAGTCTTTCGGTATATTCATAAAGAAATCCTCCTGAATGACAACAAGAGTGGGGTTCGGCAATCCCTACCATATCAAATCGGGTTGCCTACAACTTGCTTCATTTGTAAATTTCAATGACCATCGCATACTTTTTGTACGTAAGGAAACGTAAATTTGCAAAGGGAGTGAGTTTCGGCAACCCTACCTTGCAAATAACTTCACGATATCGTTTTTCGTGATATAAAGCATAAATAATATCAAAATGACAAAGCCAATAAAATGGATAAAACCTTCTTGTTCCGGTTTTAATTTCTTTTTGGTGAGCATTTCCCAAAGGACAAACACAATTCGTCCGCCGTCCAATGCAGGTAGTGGGAATAAGTTCACAACACCTAGGTTCAAGCTAATAATGAGTGCTAAGAACATCACGTCAAAGAATCCGGTTTTGGCGGCATTGGAAATTTCCGTCACAATCCCAACGGGACCCGACATCTGCTCCACACCTACAGAACCGTTGAACATCCCGAAGAAGGATTGGTAGGTCAACTTAATAATGGAAAATGTTTCAAAGAACGAATAAGAAATCACGTTTCCAAAGTGTTTCTCTTCCACCTTCTGAATTACTCCCAGACGTCCGGTTCCGTCTACCTCCGTTAAGGTTACAGGAACAGTTTGCTTCTCGCCGTCACGTTCTACGGTAACCGTTACAGAGTCTTTTGCGTCTAACGCTAAATTCAAATCCAGCTGGGTACGCACACGACTCCCATCAATGGCAATCATTTTGTCGCCTGCCAAAATTCCTGCTTGTTCAGCACCCATTCCCTGTTGCACAGCGGCAATCTCCATTTTGGGAACAATTGGTAATCGAGGACTTGCCGCATTTAACACCACCAGCAATACAAAGCCAAGCAATAAATTCATGAATGCTCCTGCAAACAGAATAATAAACCGTTGCCAAGGCTTTTTGTTACCAAAGGCTGCCGGATCGGAAGAATCTGCATCTTCCCCTTCCATTTTCACATATCCGCCCATCGGAATCAAACGAACAGAATATAGCGTATCTCCTTTTTGTTTGCCAAACAGCTTCGGTCCCATGCCAAGAGCAAATTCATGCACCTTCACGCCAAACATTTTTGCCGTAAGAAAATGCCCAAGCTCATGAATAAAAATAATCAAGCCGAAAATGATAATCACACAAAGGGTTGTGATAATTGCGGTCATTTAATTTCCTCCAGTTTTTTTACAATAAAGAACGAGCGTACTCCTTGGCAAAACGGTCTGCCGCCAGCACATCATCCATAGTATAGTCAGTAATCACAGTGTGCGCCTGCATCGTAGCTTCAATCATGCGGGGAATATCCAAAAATCCGATTTTCCCTTTTAAGAAAGCATCCACCGCCACCTCATTAGCGCCGTTTAATACGCAAGGCATAGTTCCGCCAATTGCCAACGCATCATAAGCCAACTGCAAACAACGGAATTTTTCCGTATCCGGTTCAAAAAAGCTGAGGGTACCCAATTTTACAAAATCCACTTCTCCTGCATCGCTCTCGCTTCTCTCAGGATAGGTCAGTGCTAACTGAATGGGGATAGTCATATCGGGCGTACCCAGTTGTGCCATAATGGCGTTATCCACATATTCCACCATAGAATGAATAATGCTTTCTCTATGCACCAGCACTTGAATCGGCTTATGTCCGAATAAGTGATAGGCTTCAATCACTTCCAGCCCTTTATTCATAAGCGTAGCAGAATCAATGGTAATTTTATTGCCCATATCCCAGTTCGGATGCTTTAAAGCATCTTCAGGACGGATGCCGGATAAATCTTCTCTTCCGAAAAACGGACCACCGGATGCAGTTAACAAAATACGCTTCACATCACGGTCACGGTTACCCAGCAAACATTGGAAAATCGCAGAATGCTCCGAATCCACAGGAAATATGGTCACCCCATATTCCTCCGCCATATCCATAATGAGCTGACCGGCACAGACAATCGTTTCCTTATTGGCAAGCGCCAATTTTTTTCGAGATTTAATTCCGGAAATAGCAGGCTTTAACCCTGCACTGCCCACAATGGCATCGAGTAACGTATCTGCATCACTTTCTTCAATCTGACGGCAGAGCGTATCTTCACCGGTTTCCACTATGCAATCGGGAAGTTGTTCCTTTACAAGATGATACCCATCTTCTGAACCGATATGCACATATTTTACGTCAAACTCTTTTGCCTGACGAATGAGAAGTTCTGCATTTTTACCGCAAGATAACCCTGCTACACGGATACCGTGTTTTTTGCAGACAGCCAAAGCTTGCGTTCCGATGGAACCTGTGGAGCCCGCAATATAAACCGACTTTGTTTTTGCTTCCATTATAAAATCACCTGCAATCCAAAGGTAATTACGTAAATATATACCATAGGTCCAACAAACATTAAGCTATCCACACGGTCTAAAAATCCACCATGTCCGGGAATAACATTTCCAAAATCCTTCACATTTCTGCTTCTCTTTACGGAAGACGCAGTTAAATCTCCCAGCTGTGCAACCAAACCACATAGAAGTGCCAAAGGATAATATGTAGTAGGATTCACGCTAATACCGTAGCCATATTGCAAAATCATTGCATATACAAAAAATCCGAGAAGGGCTCCTAAAAATCCGCCAACAGAACCGGATATCGTCTTTTTGGGGCTTAAATCAGGACAAAGTTTAGGGCCTTTTAAGGCAATTCCCATAAAGTATGCGCCGGTATCGGTACAAAATGCTCCGATGCAGGAAAGCCACACATAATGATGACCGTTCACAGGCTGTTGACGCAACAACATTAACAGTGTAAAGGAAACAGGAATCAGAACCGTCAAAAGGCTCATATTAGCAATATCTGAAAAATGAACCTTCTTTGGTCGGGCAACCATAGACAGCACCATCAGCAGAAACAGAATAAATCCGATTCCACCCAACTGCGGAAAACTCAAACGGGAATAAAAAGGCATTCCAAGGCAAACCAAAAGTCCGATGGTCATAAACACAGGATTTTTCTGATATGAAAACACACTATACGCTTCCATCAGACACCAAAGTGCCAACACTACTGCACAAACTGTGATAACAATGGCATCAAACTGCATCACCGCAATCAACACAGCAGCAGCAACCACTGCACTGATAATTCTTGTTAACATAGCTTATCTTCCTTTCTATTTCGCAGGCTCAACCCCGCCAAACCGACGGCTTCTACCCTGATATGTAAGAATTGCTTCTTCTAAATGACGAGGCGAAAAATCCGGCCATAAAATATGGTCATAATAAAACTCACTGTACGCAGATTGCCACAGAAGAAAATTGGAAATTCTGATTTCTCCGGAAGGACGAAGCACCAAATCCGGATCGGGACAATGAGCCGTGTACAAATGGGCGGAAACGGTTTCTTCGGAAATTTCTTCGGGTGTCAATTCCCCGGCTTTCACTTTTTTGGAAATCTCGGAAATCGCGTGAATCAATTCATCACGTCCGCCATAGTTTAAAGCAATATTTAAAAAACAACCGGTTTTGGCATAAGGCTCGGTGCGTTTTTCTTCTTTCTCAATCATTTTTACAAGAGGTTCGGGCAAAGGAGAACGGTCTCCCAAAAAACGAACTGCCACTTTTCTGTGTTCCATCAGATCCACAATCTGAGGCAACCGTTTCATACAAAGATTCATCAGATTGTTAACTTCCTCTTCGGGACGTTTCCAGTTTTCGGTGGAAAAGGCATACACCGTCAAACATTTTACCCCTAAATCATAAGCGTGACGGGCAATCTTTACCAAGTTATCCGCACCCGCTGCATGACCTGCCGTACGAGGCAACCCACGTTTTTTTGCCCAACGACCGTTCCCATCCATAATGATTGCAATATGCACGGGAATATTTTTGGGGTCTAACAGCACTGTGTTATCTTTCTTTTTCTTACCCAGTCCAAACAATCCGGTCACCTCTTTTTTCATTTTTTTATCATATTTTTATCATAATTACTGTCAAATTGACATACTAATACATTTTATCAAGTAATTATAGCATATTCTATCAGAAAAATAAATAGTTTTTTTGAAATATTTTTAATTTTTTTATTCTTTTTTACGAAAATTTATTTTTTTCAAAATTTTCTCGTAAAATATTTGAAAACCCGAAACTACTATGCTATAATAAAATTGAAAATTGTGTGAAAAAATCTGTCAAAATAATCTGGCTCTTACATATTCATTATAATATGTGAAGAAAAAAATCATTCCCTTACAAAAAATATTTACATATCCAAAAAATTCGAGAAAGGAAAAGTTGTTTTCAAAAAAAGAGAAAGCAGCGAGCAACAACATTATGGACAACATCGGATTGTATGTAACCATCGCCATTCAGGTTATTGGAGGACTTTGTCTGTTTTTATTCGGTATGAACCTGATGGGAGACAGTTTAGAAAAGGCAGCCGGAATGCGGATGCAGAAAATCATTGAATCCTTAACGGGAAATCTTTTGAAAGGAGTCCTGGTAGGTGCTTTGGTTACTGCAGTAATCCAATCATCCTCTGCCACCACGGTTATGGTGGTGGGCTTTGTATCGGCAGGAATTATGACCCTAAAGCAAGCTGCAGGAATCATTATGGGCGCTAACATCGGTACCACCATCACAGCACACATTCTTCGTTTAAATGACGTATCTTCAGAAAATTTCTTTTTATCTTTCTTTAAACCGGACAATTTAATGTTTGTGTTAATCATCGCAGGAATGTTGCTGATTTATATGGCAAAAAATCAGACAAAAAAAGATGCCGGTGGTATTTTTATCGGTCTCTCCCTGATTTTCGCAGGAATGATGTTTATGTCAGACGGATTAAACGGCATTGATAAATCCGTATTTGAAACCCTCTTTGCATTCTGTGCCAATATGCCATTTTTAGGCATTATCATTGGTGCTGTTGTAACTGCTATTATTCAGTCTTCTTCTGCATCAGTCGGTATTCTGCAAGCAGTGGCTTCCACCGGTGCCATCACCTTAGGGGGAGCAATCCCCATTATTTTAGGGCAAAACATCGGTACCTGCGTTACAGCGGTACTATCCTCTATGGGTGCCACCAAAACTGCAAAAAAAGCCAGCGTGTTGCACTTAACCTTTAATATCCTCGGAACCTTACTGTTTATTGTGGCATTATTCTTCGTATGCCCCTACGTAGTTCCCGGTTGGAACATACTGATGAACGGCAACGTAAATTCCGGTTCTATCGCAGATTTTCATACCATTTTTAACATTACCACCACCATCATTCTGTTCCCCTTTGCCGGGCTTTTGGTAAAGCTCATCGGCGGCTCCAAGGAACAGGAATCGATGGCAGACAAGCCATCCCGTATGCTGGACGAACGTTTCCTTCACTCCCCCGCTATTGCTATCGGACAGAGTAAAAACGTGGTAATTTCTATGCTGGAACTGGCGAAAAAGAATATCGTGTTATCCGAAGCGGCAATGTTAGAAAAAAATTCCGATGCGATGACAGAAATCAAACTCATCGAGAAAAACGTAGATACCATGGAAAGTGAACTGTCTTCTTATCTTGGTAAAATCAACGATAAAACTCTCTCCGAATCCGAAAACAGACAGACTATGGCATATATCAGTATGGTTTCCGATATCGAACGTATTTCCGACCACGCAAGCAATATGAGTGACATTGCAAAAATGATGATAGAAGACGATCAGAAACTGTCCAAAGGCGGAACCAAAGAGTTGCACAATATGTTCTTGGCTGTTTACGACCTGTTGGATACCACCCTGGAAGCTATCCGCACCAACGACCTTTCTGTTGCTTCTCAGATTGAACCCAAGGAACAGGTTATCGACTTATTCAAGTCCACCTTCCGCAGAAAACATATGGGACGTCTGGCAAAGAAAAAATGCACTGCAGAATCGGGCATTGCATACCTGGAAGTTGTCAACAACTTAGAACGTGTGGCAGATCACTGTTCCAATGTGGGCGTGGCAATCATCCAGCTGCACTCGGAAGAAAAACTGTTCAATTCCCATGAATATCTGGAAGTGGAAAGCATCCGTCAAACCGAAGAATACTCCAGAATTTACAACGATTTTATGGCGAAATACTATGCCCCTTTAATCAAGGAAAAAGAATAAATAATAAACATTTCAGCTTCCGATTCGGAAGATAGAAAAGGAACAAATCTCATGTTAAAACTATTAACAATCGGTGACGTTGTGGGAGATTGCGGCGTCGAATTTTTGGTAAAGAAATTACCAACCTTTATCAAAGAAAACAACATTGATTTCACCGTGGTCAACGGTGAAAACGCTCTTCCCGGAAGCGGTATCAGCTTAAATATCACCGAAGACATTTTAAACGCAGGGGCAGACTGTGTCACCTTAGGCAATCACGCTTTTAATAAAAAAGACGTGGAAAAAGCCTTTGACCGTTACCCCGACCGCATTATCCGTCCCTTAAATTATGACGGCTCCTTAGAGGGCGAGGGCTACACCGTGTTAGACGCCAAAGGATACCGCATTGGCGTGGTAAATCTTTTGGGCAGAATCTACCTCTCCCCTGTCAACTGTCCCTTTCTGGCAATGGATAAAGCGCTGGACTACTTAATAGATAAAACCGATATCATAATCGTGGACTTCCACGCCGAAGCCACCAGCGAAAAAAAAGCCTTCGGCTATTATGTGGACGGACGGGTATCTGCCGTGTTCGGCACTCATACCCACACCCCCACCGCCGACGAACAGGTGTTACCAAACGGTACAGGTTTTATCACCGATATCGGGATGACCGGTGCCACCGATTCGGTATTAGGCTTAAAAAAAGAAATTTCCATCGGACGGATTGTGCATCATAAACGCTCCCGTTTTGACTGGGCAGACACCAATCCTGCCATGATGGGCGCCATCTTCACCGTGGACGAATCCACCGGCAAATGCCACAGCGTAGAACGAATCAAAGTAACTGAATGATAAAATCTCTCCCAATCGGGAGAGATTTTCATTTTATCAGAAAGATTTTTCCATAAAAAATACTTGACAATTTCAAAATAATGATGTATAATAACGGAGTTGTTATGCACCTTTAGCTCAGTTGGTAGAGCAACTGACTCTTAATCAGTGGGTCCCGGGTTCGAGTCCCTGAAGGTGCACCATAAAGAGTAGATACATTTTGTATCTGCTCTTTTTTTATGTCAATAAGCACCGAAGGGACTCGAAACCTGAGAGGGCACGAGCCGTTAAGAAAACGGTTTGGGGAACCGTTTTTAGGTGAATGGTGCGCAGACGGGTACCGAAGCCGCAGGCTTGGGTCGTCAAGCAGACAAGGTGCGAAGCAACTGTGTCCCTGAAGGTGCACCATAAAGAGTAGATACATATTGTATCTGCTCTTTTTTTATGTCAATAAGCACCGAAAGGGACTCGAACACTGAGAGGGCACGAGCCGTTAAGAAAACGGTTTGGGGAACCGTTTTTGTAGGGGACGATGCCCGCATCGTCCCGTTGTAGAAAATTGCAATACTGAAGAAACGGGCGGATGTGGGCATCCGCCCCTACAATGCTATGCACCTGCAAGGTGCCACCATTTTTATTATTTATTCTTTATTTCACCACACCTCATCAGTCACTTCGTGACAGCTTCCCCGAAAAGCGGGAAGCCTTTTCTTTTTGCAATTCATACAAAAAAGGACTGCCCGAAGGCAGTCCTTTTTTAGTTGTGTGATTTGTTCATTTGCACGAACAAATTTTTCGCTGTGTCGCTACACGACGAGTTCATCAGCGATTATTGACCGAAGGTTTCACCGGTTCCAACAAGGTTGATATATTTCATACCTTTGTTG
>SVKD01000009.1 GCA_015068645.1 Oscillospiraceae bacterium | reverse complement strand
TTGCATGGCTGGCAGGCCAATAAAAAACGCACTTGTGCGTTGCCAGTAATATTAGGGCTATGCCCGAAAATGAAAAACCCCCCGTTACACGGGGGGATATTTATTTATTTATGATAAGAAAAAGAGCATATCAGATGATATGCTCTTTTTGTTTCGTATTCGTTAATAATTTCTGAACAGGCCAACCACTTTACCCAAAATCGTCAACTGCGTGGTGATAATGGGTTCCATGGTATCATTTTCAGGTTGCAGACGGAAAAATCCGTTTTCCTTATAGAAGGTTTTTACGGTAACTTCATCATTGATCATTGCAACCACTTTTTCACCGTTTTCAGCGGTAGGCTGACGGGCAACAATAATGAAATCGCCGTTTAAAATTCCGGCATTTATCATACTTTCCCCTTGAACGCGAAGCATAAACATATCCTGGTTGGTTGCCATATCCACGGGGAGAGGGAAGGTTCGCTCAATATTTTCTACTGCTAAAATCGGGCTGCCTGCTGCAACCTTCCCAATTAAGGGAACTTCTAAAATTTCGGGTTTTTCGGAAGCTTTCGGCACAAATTCCGTAGTGGTGGCGTCTTTCACAACGGAAATTGCACGATTCTTGGCAGAACTTTTATTTAACACGCCTTTTTCCTCTAAATTTTTCAAGTGTGTAAATACCGTTGCGGTGGACCGCAGTCCCACACCGATACAGATATCACGAACTGTGGGGGGGAATCCGTTTTTTTCCTGAAAATCATTGATAAAATCCAAAATCAGCTTTTGCTTTTTTGTTAATTCAACATCCATCGAAGATACTCCTTTCTGAAATTTTAATTTTCTATATGAAAAAGTTGCTATCATTTTGAGCATTTATGTGGTTTTTTCTTGAACTTCCTCTACAGTATAACACATAATTTTACATTTGTCAAACATTTGTTTGTAAAAATTTCAAAAAAAGTATTGACAAGAACAAATGTTTGTGTTACAATGTGCCTACAAAAGAAAACAAATGTTTGCTTTTAGGAGGAGAAATAGATGAAATTGACCAAGAAAGGAAAAAGATGTTTGTTTTTTGTTCTGGTTGCAGCTCTTTTTGCAATTGTAGCTGCCCTGAGCATTGCAGCCTCTGCCAGCGATGTGCAAAAAGAATATGTTTCCCATATTGTAAGCCCGGAGGATACCTTGTGGGATATTGCCGAGACTTACGGAACTAACGATGATGTGAGAAAAACAGTTTATGAAATTAAGAAGCTCAATCAAATGGAAAGCTCTGAATTGATTGTAGGAACAGAGTTGTTGATTGCAATATCGTAGCGAAAAAAAGGAAAAGGGAGCCATAGCGATTTTTCAATTGCCATGGCTCCTTTTAACATTCTGATATCGTTAGATTTTTTTCACTTAGTAAAATACGGTTTAAAATTTGTGTTTCGGTAACAGTTTTTAAAAGAATTCCGTTACGAAATACATTGACTACAAAATATTTCTCTCCACGAAATTGCTTGATCAATTTTTTAGCGGGATAATCCCACGGGACGCCTAAATGTTCCACCACTATCGCATCCCGAAAGGATGCCTTATTTGTACGAAAGGCATTTGTATGGAGCTTTTTGTATTCCAAAATTCGATTTCCTGACAGGAGCAAATAACAAAGAAACACAAGGATGATAATTATTCCGGAGCTTTTATCTGTTATGAAAAATAACACCATAATTCCCAATATCAAGGGAAGAATGAGAATCATACTGATTTGATACATTCGCTTTTTTGCATTGGTTTTCCCGAAGTGTTTTTCCAGATATAACAGGAGGGCTCTGCCACCGTCCAAAGGAAGAACGGGCAGTAAATTGACAAATCCCAAACTCAGATTTGCCAGAATCCATTGAGGATATAGTGGTGTGCGAAGCCAAATATAGCTTAGAATAAAACAAAAAGCAATCAAAAGATTTCCGATGGGAGCAGATAGATAAACTATGATATTTTCAGGTATTTTGCGATCAGTTTGGATAGAAATCCCAAAGGGTTCCAAGGTGATTTCCCGAACAGGAATCCGTTTTTTGCAGAGAAACCATAAATGGATTGCTTCATGAATGAAAAGCGCTGAATAGGTGACGAGAAACATCACAATGTTTTTTGATATCCAAGAAAGTGCAACGACCAAAAAGAATAGCGGATTGATACGAATATGTTTCATCATTTGGGTAAAAACAATGCAGGATTCATTCGTTTTTCACCTTTTCTAATCTCAAAATGAAGGTGGGGACCCGTAACGGTTCCACTTTCGCCTGCAATTCCAATGGGCGATTTTTTTGTAATTTTCATTCCTTCTGTTACCGAGACGCTTTCCAGATGGGCATAACAGGTGGAAAAATTCCCATCGTGAGATAGGATGATATAATTTCCGAACCGTTCATCTACACCGATTTTGAGAACTGTTCCCGAGGCAGCGGCTTTTACTTGATTATCCGAAGAAATATCAATATCAATTCCTGTATGCTGTTCCGGTTGATTTGTCAGGGGATTGATTCTTTCTCCAAAAGGAGAGGTGATATTTCCTGCAATGGGCATGGAAAAATCAGGGTAGGTGAGATGGGTCTGGTACGATACCTGCATATCAGAGAAAAACGCCCCCAGATTGGCTTCCCCTCTTAAAAAATAATCCAGGTTTTTCTTAAAATTAGGATTTCCCAACAAGAATAACAAGGAAATTGTCAGTAATATCAAAAATAAAAAACATCCGCTTTTCCGTTTGGGGACTTCTTTGGTATGTGATTTTGTTCTTTTCACTTTGTTTGCTCCTTTTTTGCATTTTTTATTTTTCGATAAGTTTTTGGACGATTTCTTGTCCTGTTAACACACAATATGAAAAAAATTAAAAAATATGTGCATTTTCTATGGACATTTTGAAAAAATGTGATACAATAGTATATTGAACGACTATACTATTATATACAGAAAAAATTTTTAGGGAAGGAGAAGGAAAACCATGGACACAATCGTTGTGCAAACAGATTGTCTGGACAAGGCGGCAGAGTTCATTAAAAAAGGTGAAACCGTAGTGTTTCCCACCGAAACAGTTTACGGGTTAGGTGCAAATGCGCTAAACGCTGATGCGGTGCAAAAGATTTTCAAAGCAAAGAATCGTCCTGCAGATAATCCTTTGATTGTGCATGTTTCTTCTCTTGCTATGATAGAGGCTGTTTCTTCCGATTTTAACCAAATGGCAAAAATGGTTGCGAAACATTTTATGCCGGGACCTATTACCTTGGTGTTAAAAAAAGCAGACTGTGTTCCTGATGTAGTTTCAGCGGGGCTACCCACTGTGGGCGTACGCTTCCCAAAACATCCTGTGGCGCAGGAGTTGATTACCAAAGCGGGCACTCCCATTGCTGCTCCCTCCGCCAACATTTCGGGTACCGTTTCTGCCACTACTTTTTCGGATGTGTACCGTGATTTAAACGGTCGTGTGGCAGGGATTGTGCAAGGTGATGACTGTGAGTTTGGGATTGAATCCACCGTACTGGATGTGACCGGCGAGGTTCCTGTGATTTTAAGACCCGGCAGCATTACTTTGGAAATGCTGCAGGCGGTGATCCCGGAAACCAGATTGCACCCGTCTTTAGTGGCGGGAACAAAGGTGGATAAACCTGCTTCTCCGGGTATGAAATATACCCACTATTCTCCCAAGGCAGAAGTGTTTTTGGTATATGGGGAAATGGAAGCTATTATTTCTCATTTTGAAACCAAGTTAGAAGATAGGGAATGTCTGTTTTTATTCTCCGAGGAATATGACGGTTTTTCTAAAAATAAAATGTGTTTGGGTACCAAAACCGATTTAAATCAAATGGCACAACGGATTTTCCGATTGTTAAAACAAGCTGATCTGGACGGCTACCAAACCATTTATATTCCTGCTGTGAAAGAAGAAGGCGTTGGATTATCGGTGATGAACCGCTTAAAGAAATCCAGCGGAGGGAAGGTGTTTTCTCTGTGATTACGGTAACCGCCTTAACTCCCCAAAATGTGCAGGGAGTTTATGAAGTGGAAAAAGCTTGTTTCTCCACTCCCTGGAGTTTAGAATCTTTCCAAAAAGATTTAACCAACGAAAATGCCGTTTATTTCTGCGTGGCAGATGACGGAAAAGTGATCGGCTATGTGGGAATGTGGGAAAGTTTCGGAGAAGGCAATATCAATAACATTGCCGTGTTGCCCGAATCCCGCAGAAAAGGATATGCCAAATTGCTTTTAGAACATTTGATTTCTTACGGAAAAGAACATCAGCTCACCTTCCTCACTTTAGAGGTAAGAGAATCCAATGAGGGTGCCAGAGCCCTTTATCAGAAAATGGGTTTTCTGGAAGTGGGCAGACGCAAAAAATATTACGAACGAAGAGAAGACGCCATTTTAATGACGTTGCATTTTTAAAACACGAGGAACCGTTTATGGCAAAAATACTTGCGATTGAAACCTCTTGCGACGAAACTGCAGCAGCAGTTGTCCAAGACGGCAGAACCATATTATCCAATATTATCTTTTCTCAGGCAGATATGCATGCCAAATTTGGCGGAGTTGTTCCTGAGATTGCATCTCGAAAACACATCGAAATTATCGACAAAGTGGTGGACGAAGCACTCGAAACCTCCGGCAATACTTTTGATGATTTGGATGCTATCGCCGTGACTTCCTGTCCTGGCTTGGTAGGTGCATTATTAACCGGTGTTTCTTATGCTAAAGCATTAAGCTATGGCAGAAAGTTACCTTTAATTTCTGTGCATCACATTAAAGGGCATATTGCCGCTAATTACATCGAAGATAAAGATTTGAAACCGCCTTTTTTATGTTTGGTGGTATCCGGTGGACATACTCAGATTGTGCACGTGAAGGATTATTTATCCTTTGAAATTCTAGCCAAAACCCGTGACGATGCCATTGGCGAAGCCTTTGATAAGGTGGCACGAGTGTTGGGACTCCCTTATCCCGGAGGTGTTCGGGTGGATAAAATGGCACAAAACGGCAATCCCGATAAAATCACTTTTACCAAACCTAAGCTTGGAGATACCGACGATTTTTCCTTCAGCGGTATAAAAACCGCAGTAAATTGTTATATTAAAAAAATCTTGACAAAGCCTGTGACCGAGTATGCCGACGATGAATTTTTAACAGAAGAAGGCTTTTCGGGACTTGGCTTAAAAGCGCGTGAGGGCGGCATCACCAAGAACGATGTGGCAGCTTCTTTCTCCAAAACAGTAACCAAAATGCTTTTGGATCCCTTCTTTAAACTGGCAAAAGAAAAAGGAATCAAAACCGTTTGTTTGGCAGGCGGTGTCAGTGCCAATTCTTTCCTTCGAAAAGAATTTTTTGCCCGTGGAGAAAAAATGGGGTTAAAAACCGTTTGTCCTCACATTTCCCTTTGTGGTGACAACGCTGCAATGATTGGAAGTTTTGCTTATTTTAAATACGAAAAAGAACTGTTTTCCGACAGTAGTTTAAATGCCATTCCCTATATCAGCATCGAGGAGGAATACCGATGATTGAAACAATCGGATCTATGAAAAAGATTTCAAAAAACGCAGATATTTTTATCTTACCTGCCGATAAATTTAAAACTTTTTCCGTAAGTTTTAATTTCTTTACTGAGCTTACCGCAGAAAGTGTTACGAAAAATGCCTTGTTCCCGTTTCTTTTGAAGCTGGGCAGCAAAAACTATCCTGATATGCTGTCAGTAAACAAGCGTTTGCAGGAATTATACGGCGGCGTGTTTGAGTGCCGTGTGGCAAAACGTGGCGATATGCATATGTTAAGCTTTGTCTTTGAATTTTTGCGTCCCGAATATTCCGATAGCGAGCAACTGGAAAATTCTTTGACATTTATGAAAGAAATGCTGACCAATCCTTTGGTGAAAAACGGCGGTTTTTCCGAAGAATTTGTAGCCAGAGAAAAAGAAAATTTAACTGATTATATCAACGGCATTATCAACGATAAACGGGAATATACCACCCTTCGCCTGATAGAAGAAATGTTTGAGGGTGACAGCTATGCCTTATATGAATACGGCAAGGTGTCTGATTTAGCTAACATTTCTGCCAAAGATCTATACAACAGCTACCTGGAAATCTTAAAAATTGCACCGCTTATGATTTTCATTTCAGGGAATTTGGATGAAAATCGTTTTATGGATACTTTTTCTGCTTTGCTGGAAGAAAAAAGAAAACCGTTGCCCATTAATAAAATTTATCATAAAAACCTTCCTTTACCAAAAAAAGTGGAAGAAAATGAAAACTTGGTGCAGGGAAAATTTGCTTTGGGATTTTCCACGGGTGTTTCTTCCGAAGACGAAGATTATTATGCATTAAATTTGTTAAACAGCGTGTTCGGTTCAGGCCCTCATTCCAAACTCTTTATGAACGTGCGTGAAAAAATGTCTCTTTGCTATTATGTGTATTCCCGATTGAATCGGTTAAAAGGCACCATGCAGGTTGGAATCGGCACCGATAAAGAGAACTTTAAAAAAGCACATGATGCTATTTTAGAACAGTTGGAGCTTTGCAAAAAAGGCGAAATCACAGAAGAAGAAATTGCCTTCTCCAAGAAATTCATTGTGGGCATTTTAAAACAAACTGCCGACAATCAGCATCATATTGCAGATTTTTATATGACCGGTATCTTAGCGGGAAGAGTACTCTCTCCCGAAGAATATATCAAAAAAATCGAAGCACTTACCAAAGAAGATCTGGTAAGAGTAGCTAAGAATATCACTTTGCAGACTGAATATTATCTGTCGTAAGAGGGGAGGAATCAGATTGCAATTTCAGAAACAAACCGAAGAAAGATTAGGCGAAACTCTGTATTTTGGTACACACGAAAGCGGTCTTGATGTATTCGTGCTTCCCAAAACAGGATTTTCCAAAAAATATGCTATTTATTCCGTAAAATACGGTTCCATTGATACCTCTTATACGGTGGGAGGAAAATTGGTCAATGACCCGATGGGGATTGCTCACTTTTTAGAGCATAAGCTCTTTGAATTGCCCGGTGGCGGAAACGCTTTTGACTTATTCTCCAAAACCGGCGGTAACGCCAATGCATTTACTTCTCACGATATGACAGGGTATCTGTTTTCCTGCAGTGACCATTTTAACGAAAATTTGGATATTCTGCTCTCCTATGTGAATGACCCCTATTTTACTGTGGAAAACGTGGCAAAAGAGCAGGGGATTATCGCTCAGGAAATCAAAATGTATGATGATGATCCCGAATGGAGACTGTTTAACAACGCGTTAGAAGCGCTTTATCACAATAATCCTGTAAGAAATGATATTGCAGGTACCGTGGAATCCATTGCAAAAATTGATAAAGACTTACTCTATCAGATTTATAACACCTTCTATCATCCCGAAAATATGGTGCTCTTTGTGGCAGGAGATGTGAATTTGGATGATGTTGCAAAACTGGTGGATAAAAATGTGCAGAAAAGAGAAACCCCGTTCTTAGTGGAGCGAACCGCTTATTTAGAACCTGACAGTGTTCACAAAAAAGAAATCAGCAAAGAAATGAGCGTGTCAAAACCCAGCTTTATTTTAGGCTTTAAAGAAAATCATGTGGGGCTTCTCGGGAAAGAACTTCTGAAAAAAAATATGGAAACAGGTTTAATTTTAAAAATGCTCTTTTCCCAGTCTGCTCCGTTATATAATGAGCTCTATAAAAAAGGCCTGATTAACGATACGTTTGGCTTTGATTGTATCAGCGGAGACCATTATTATGCAACCTTATTAAACGGGGAAGCAACTGATATTGATGCTACCTGTGAAGTCATATTAAAAGGCATTGAAAAAGCGAAACAGGAAGGCTTTTTAAAGGCAGATGTAGACCGTTATAAAAAAGCGGCCATGGGACGACAAATTCGTGCATATGATTCTTTGGAATCGGTTGCCAACAGCTTTTCTTCCAACTATTTTTACGGTATCGGCGCTTTTGACTTTCTGGAAGTTTATCCTACCATTACGGAAGAAAGTTTGCTTTTTAGGATGAAGGAAATCTTTAACGAACATTACGTGGTTTCTAAAATGTATCCTGTTTCAAAATAGCACGGAATCTGATTACAATAAAGGAGAAAATACACGATGAGTACAGTATCGTTCCCAAATCTTGGTTTATCATTTTGTTTGAATAAGGTTGCATTTGCTATCGGTTCTGTTTCTGTGCATTGGTATGCACTGATTATCTTAACCGGGGTGATTTTAGGATTTCTTTATGCTGTTCATTTTGCCAAACGGGAAAAACTGAACACCGATTATTTATATGATGTGTTGCTTTGGGGACTTCCCAGCGCCATTATCGGGGCAAGAGCATATTATGTGATCTTTAACTATTCTCTTTTTCAGGGAGATATCGGTTCTATGTTTCGGATTTGGGAAGGTGGTATTGCCATTTACGGCGCCGTAATCGGCGCGGTGGTTTCCACCTACATATATGCCCGCGTGAAAAAGTTATCTGTATTGCAGTTATTTGATATGGGTGCTTTCGGGCTGGTTGTGGGGCAAGCAATCGGCAGATGGGGAAATTTTGTGAACGAGGAAGCCTTCGGTTCTGCCACCAGGTCATTGTTTGCCATGAGCAGTGAATCCATAAAGGGAGAACTGTTAAGATCCGGAGCAATCACCAATGCAGAATTTATGGCAGCAAATATTGGTGCACATCCCACCTTTTTGTATGAATCGGTATGGAATCTTGTAGGTGCTGTGCTGTTAGGCGCGTTTCATAAATATAAAAAACATCATGGTCAGATTTTCTTTTTGTATCTCACCTGGTACGGTATCGGTAGATTCTTTATTGAAGGATTGCGTATGGACAGTTTGTATGCAGGGCCGTTCCGTATTTCTCAGATTGTGGGATTGGTAACTGCGGTGCTTGGTGTAGTAATGCTGGTGTATTATTTCAGAAAACCTGCAACTTTTACCGTGGAACCTGTTTGCAAAAAAAACAAAAAAGAGAAAGACGCAAAAGAAGCAGAAGAACCTACCAAAACAGAAGATTAATAAATCGCAAATTCTAAAAAAAGGAGATTATTCTCTCTATGATAAAAATATCTGAACAGGCACCCTATGCCATTTGGCTCAATCAGATGCTCGGCTACGGAAACCAGTGTACCAAGCAGTTGGTGACTCATTTTGGTTCTCCCAGGGCAGTGTTTGATCTGACTGCAGACGAAATTGAAAAAATTACTTTCTTAAACAAAAAGCAGAAATCAATGCTTTATAATAAAAATCTGGAGTATGCTCGTTCGGTGATTGAAGCTTGCCGGGAAAAGAGAATTTCTGTGTATTGCTTTGGAGACGAAGATTATCCGGATTGTCTTTCTGTGATTTATGCACCGCCTATGGTGCTTTATGAAAAAGGCAAGCATTTTGATTATGATAAAATTCCTGCATTTGCAATTGTAGGAACCCGTTCCTTAACAGAGTACGGCAGACGTACCGCATTTGATTTTGCCAAAGATCTGGCGAAAAGCGGGCTGCTAGTCATCAGCGGTATGGCAGACGGTTGTGATGCTCAGGCACATCTGGGAGCCTTAAAAGCAGGCAAACCCACCGTTGCGGTATTAGGAACAGGTGTGGATATTATTTATCCTAAGGTAAACACCGAGCTTTACGGCTATATTGTGGATTATGGTGCTGTTCTGAGTGAATATCCGCCCGGCACCAAGGCAACCAAATATTCGTTTCCCCAAAGAAATCGTATTATCAGTGCGCTTTCTATGGGAACTTTGGTTGTAGAAGGGGATCTGGACAGCGGTTCTTTATACACGGCAGATCACGCAAACAATCAGGGGAAGGATGTATTTGCCATTCCCAATAATATCTATGCGGAAAACAGCCGCGGAACCAATCAGCTACTTAAGGAATTTGCCTTGATGGCAATTTGTCCTTCTGATATTGTGGAGCGTTATGTGGATCGGTTCCCTGAATATTTATATCAGGAAGCAAAGAAACACACAGTTCCTCACGAAAAATATTTAGAAGCTCTCAAAAATCTTACCGACGAAGAAAAGCAGGTTGTGGCAGAACTATCCGACAAACCGAAATATATTGATGAAATTGTGAGAAGAACCGGTATGCCCGCAGGCAAGGTAAACGGCATTTTGACTTTGCTGATGCTCAACGATATTGTCTACATGGTACCCGGCAATTCCTATGCATTAAAGCTTTAGAAACAAAAAAAGGAGAATATATTACATGGCACATAACTTAATCATTGTAGAATCCCCTGCCAAGGCAAAAACCATTGAAAAATACCTTGGCGGCGAATATGAGGTGATTGCCTCCATGGGGCATTTGAGAGATTTGCCCAAGAAAACCATGGGGGTGGATATTGAAAATAATTTTACTCCCAAATATCAGATTATGCCTGAACGTAAGGATTTGGTGAAAAAACTCAGTCAGCTTGCAAAAGAAGCCGACTATGTTTATTTGGCAACTGACCCTGACCGCGAAGGAGAAGCAATCAGCTGGCATATTGCCAATTTATTAAATATTGACGAAACCAAACCGTGCCGTGTAACCTTTAATGAAATTACCAAAACTGCAGTTACCGAAGCGATGAAATCTCCCCGTGCGATTGACTTGGATTTAGTGGATGCGCAGCAGGCACGCCGTGTTTTAGATAGAATTGTTGGTTACAAATTAAGCCCGTTCCTTTGGAAGAAAATCAGAAAAGGTTTGTCTGCAGGGCGTGTTCAGTCTGTTACCGTCCGTATGATTTGTGACCGTGAGGAGGAAATCAACCGTTTTGTTCCGGAAGAATACTGGACAATGGACGCTGAATTCTTAACCGAAGACAAGAAAAAATTGGTTTCCCGTTTGTATGGTAAAAATGGCAAAAAATTTGAAATCAAAACTGCCGATGTGGCATCCGCCGTGGCAAACGAATTAAAATCTGCTGATATTACTGTAAAAAGTGTGAAGAAAACCGTGAAAAAGCGGCAGGCATTTCCGCCGTACAGCACCAGTACCCTCCAGCAGGATGCATCCAGAAAATTAAACTTCACCTCCCGCAAAACCATGTCTGTGGCACAGACCTTATACGAAGGGGTGGAAGTGGCAGGAAAAGGTCTTCTTGGTTTGATTACCTATATGAGAACCGATAGCTTACGAGTATCTCAGGATGCTGTTGTAGCGGCAAAAGAATACACGTTACAAAACATCGGAAAAGAATATTATCCCGATAAACCCAATGTGTACAAGAAAAAAGGTGCCAACACCCAAGATGCGCACGAAGCAATCCGTCCCACCTATATTGATTTGGAACCCGATCAGATCAAAGGTTCTTTAACTAACGATCAATATAAACTCTATAAACTCATCTGGAATCGCTTCTTATCTTCTCAGTTAAAACCTGCGTTGTTTGATGTTATTACTGTGGAAGTGGAAGCGAACGGCAAAAGCGCAGTGTATAATTTCCGTTCTTCTGCGCAGAGCATGACTTTTGATGGCTGTATGAAATTCTATTTGGCACCCGATGAGGAAGAAGACGATAAGGTGAAAATTCCGCCTGTCAGCGAAGGGGACACTTTAGCCTTATCCAAATTGAAAGATAAACAGAATTTTACCACACCGCCTGCCCGTTATACGGAAGCAAGTTTAATCAAAGCGTTAGAAGAAAAGGGGATCGGACGTCCGTCTACCTATGCCCCCACCATTTTTACCGTATTAAGTCGTGAGTATATTGAAAAAGAAGGTAAAGCATTAAAACCCACTTCTTTGGGAACCTTGGTAACCGATGTGATGAAGAAAAGCTTTGCCAACATCGTGGATGAAAAATTCACCGCTACTATGGAAGAAGAATTAGACGGCATTGAATCCGGTAAATATTGGAAAGACGTGTTGGGAGCTTTCTACAAAGATTTTCAGCAAGAACTGTCTGAAGCTGACGAAACCGTGGAAAAAACACCGGAAGTAACCGATGTGCTGTGTGATAAATGCGGTGCAAATATGGTCATTAAAAGCGGAAAATTCGGCAAGTTCTTAGCTTGTCCCAACTATCCTGACTGTAAAACCACCAAGCCTTTGATTAAAGAAATTGAAAATATTCCCTGTCCCAAATGCGGCAATAAGCTTTTGGAAAGAAAATCCCGTACGGGCAAAATTTTCTACGGTTGCGAAAAATATCCCGAATGTGATTTTGCTTCCTGGGATAAACCCACCGGTAAAACCTGCGAAAAATGCGGTAGCTACATGATTGTGAAGAAATATCAGCGTGGCGGTAAGGAATATTGCTCCAATGAAGCTTGCGAACTGAGTGCACCCAAGCCGAAGGCGAAAACCGAAAAAACAACCAAAACAACCAAATCTGCGAAAAAAACAACCAAAACAACTACCAAGAAAACCACTCAGAAAAAATCTGAAAAGGAATAAATTATGAATCAGACCATTCATATTGTGGGCGGTGGCTTAGCAGGCGTGGAAGCAGCTTATGCCATTGCCAAATTAGGCGGAAAGGTGAAGCTTTACGAAATGAAGCCTCACAAAAAATCACCTGCCCATCGCAGTGACGATTTGGCGGAACTTGTCTGCTCCAATTCGCTGAAAGGCAACAGAATTTCTAATGCCTGCGGACTCTTAAAAGAAGAGCTTCGCTTGCTTGGTTCACTTTGTATGAAAAGTGCAGAGTTATCCCGTGTTCCTGCTGGGGACGCATTGGCAGTGGATCGTGACAAGTTTTCCCGCTATATTACCGATGTGATTAAAAATCATCCCAATATTGAAGTGGTTTCCGAAGAAATTACCAAGATTCCTGATGGCGTTTGCATTTTAGCAACAGGACCGTTAACTTCGGAACCGTTGGCAAAAGAAATTGCCAATCTTCTGGGAGAAGAAAGTCTGTACTTTTTTGATGCGGCGGCACCGGTTGTTGCAAAAGACAGCATTGATATGTCTGTTTGTTACAAAATGGCACGTTACGGGAAAGGTACTGACGATTATATCAACTGTCCTTTCACCAAAGAACAGTACGATGCATTTTATCAGGAACTGGTGAATGCCAAATTAGCTCCTTTGCACCTGGAAGAAGAAAAGAAAATTAAAGTGTTTGAAGGATGTATGCCCATTGAAGTGATGGCAAAACGTGGGGAGAAAACCCTGCTGTTTGGTCCTATGAAACCTGTAGGATTGCCTGACCCTGTAACAGGAAAGGAATATCATGCGGTGGTGCAGCTTCGCCAGGAAAATGCGGAGGATACTATGTATAATCTGGTTGGTTTTCAGACCAATCTGACTTTCCCTGAGCAAAAAAGAGTGTTCTCTATGATTCCGGGGTTAGAACATGCAGAATTTCTGCGCTATGGT
The DNA here is from genome assembly GCA_015068645.1 of Oscillospiraceae bacterium. Taxonomy (NCBI): domain Bacteria; kingdom Bacillati; phylum Bacillota; class Clostridia; order Eubacteriales; family Oscillospiraceae; species Oscillospiraceae bacterium. Next base: position 88,814 of record SVKD01000009.1, on the reverse strand, counting down.
GTGATGCACCGAAATACATATATCAATGCTCCCAAAAATCTATTACCCACCAATCAGTTAAAACGGCATCCCAATCTGTTTTTAGCAGGTCAGATGACCGGTGTGGAGGGGTATGTGGAATCTATGGCATCCGGCTTTTTGGCAGGAATCAACGCGTTCTTATACATTCACGAAGAAGAGCCGATTGTTTTCCCGAAAGAAACTGCACTGGGCTCATTGTTAGCTTATATTACCGATGAAACCATCAGTAATTTCCAACCGATGAATATGAACTTCGGCATTCTGCCGAAATTAAACGAACGAATCAAATCCAAGCAGGAGCGTTACGAAAAAATCGCTACCATTGCTCTTAACAAAATGAAAGAATTTATCCAAGAAAACCATATCTTACAAGGGGATTTATAAATGGCTACAGTAAACTTACAAAGTCGTCTGGACGAAATCTTATGCGAGGTGGAAAAACCTGCCCGCTATGCCGGCGGAGAATTTAACAGTGTGGTAAAAGATTGGGATAAAACCGATCTGCATTTTACCTTCTGTTTTCCTGATTTATATGAAATCGGGATGTCTCATCTGGGTATCAAAATTTTATATGATATCTTAAACCGTCGGGACGATATTTGGGCGGAGCGTTCCTTTATGGTGGCGCAAGATATGGAAGATAAACTTCGTGAAAAGGAAATTCCGCTGTATTCTCTGGAAAGTAAAATGCCCTTAAAAGACCACGATATAATTGGGTTTACCTTACAGTATGAACTTTCTTATTCCTCCATTTTATCTATGCTGTCTTTGGCTCAGATTCCGCTTCTGGCAAAGGATAGAGACGATACTTATCCCTTGGTTTGTGCAGGTGGTCCCTGTGCATTTAACCCTGAACCTTTAGCTGATTTTATTGATTTCTTTATGATTGGCGAAGGGGAAGACGTGATTGTAAAAGTGTCTGACATTGTGTTAAATGGCAAGAAAAACGGCACATCCAAAGCAGACATTTTAAAAGAACTGTCCGAACTTCAGGGCGTTTATGTGCCATCTTTGGTGGAGGTTACCTACAATGAAGACGGAACCGTGAAATCCATTTCCAAAACCGTGGAAAAAACGGTGATTGAAAATCTGTCGGATGCAATTTTCCCCACCAAACTAGTGGTTCCTTTTGTGGAAGCGGTGCACGATAGAATTACCTTAGAAGTAATGCGTGGATGTATGAGAGGATGCCGATTCTGTCAGGCGGGTTACATCTACCGTCCCAAACGGGAAAAAGATGCGAACAAGTTGTCTCAAATTGCTCAGCTATCTTTTTGTAACACAGGTTATGAAGAAATTTCTCTTTCTTCTTTATCCACCAGTGACTATTTGCAGTTAAAAGATTTAAAAGGACAACTCAATACTTTCACCAAAGAAAATATGATTAACTTAGCGCTCCCATCTCTTCGTATTGACAATTTCCACGAAGAAGCGCTGGAAAGCTTATCCGAAGTGCGAAAAAGTTCTCTTACCTTTGCTCCCGAAGCGGGAACTCAGAGAATGAGAGACATTATCAATAAAAATATTTCCGAAGAAACCATTTTAAACACCATGCAGTTTGCATACGAAAACGGATGGTCCACCGTGAAGCTTTATTTTATGATCGGGCTTCCCTTTGAAACAGATGAGGACGTTTTGGGCATCTGTGAATTGGTGAAAAAAATCGAATCCATTTATTACAGTGTTCCCAAGGAAAAACGTGGCAAACGTTTCGGTATTACCGTTTCGGTATCCACCTTTGTTCCAAAGCCTCACACACCCTTTCAGTGGGCACCTCAGGATTCTTTTGAAACCATTTTGCATAAGCAGAACTTGTTAAAGGAAAACTTGCGTTCCAAAAATATCCGCTTAAACTGGCACGATGCAGAAACTTCCGTGTTGGAAGCTGTATTTGCCCGTGGCGACCGCCGTTTGGGTAAGGTTATTTTAGAAGCCCATAAGCTTGGCTGTAAGCTGGATGGTTGGAACGAATATTTCTCCTATGAAACCTGGCAGAAAGCATTCGAAAATACTGGTGTGGATATGAAATTTTACAGTGAGAGAGAACGCTCTTTAGACGAAGTTCTTCCCTGGGATGTCACTTTCTGTGGTGTGACCAAAGAATTCTTCCAACGGGAACTTTTAACCGCCAAAGAAGCGCTTACTACTCCAAACTGTCAGGACAAGTGTGCCGGATGCGGTGCCAACCGATACAAATGTAATAGTGTATGTCATAATAGGGGATAGAAAAATGAAAAGAATGATTATAGAAACCAAAAAATTGGCGGAAAATGTTCAAAATATCAAAGCATTTTGTCAGGGGAATACCATTTTTGCAGTGGTAAAAGGAGACGGCTACGGTCTGTCGTTGCTGTCTTACGCGAATTTTTTAATGGAACAAGGGATTACTCACTTTGCAGTATCGGAAGCACAGGAAGCCATCACGTTAAAAAGTGATGAACGCTTCACAGATGCCACTGTTTTACTGTTAACTCCCGAAAATAATGCTGGTATTTTAAAGAGATTGTTGGAACTTGGTGTTACCTTAACGGTGGGAGCAAATGCTCATCTGGAGCTGATTGCAAAAGTATCCAAAGAAGTGGAAATTGCTCCTAATGTTCATATCAAGGTAGATACAGGTTTTGGTAGATTCGGTTTCTCATACCGTAAGGAAACAGACATTTTATCCGCTTTCGAAGAACACGGAAAAACTGTAAATATTACAGGCGTTTTCACCCATTACTCCTGTTCCTTCGAATCCAAATACCAAATCACCAAAGCTCAGGACGAACGATTTGATGCCATTTTGGAAAAGGTACAAGCGAAAAATCCTGAACTTTTCCAAAAACTTATCATTCATAGCGCAAACTCCTGCGGTGCTTTGTTGTATCCTAACAAAAAACGTAATGCAGTTCGTATCGGCTCCGCTTTTTTAGGACGTCTTCCTATGAAAGCACCCGTAAAATTAAATCGGATTGCTTATCTGGAAGTGCGTGTATTGGATGAAAATTCCTTGAAAAAAGGGGATAATGTTGCTTACGGAAATACCTACAAAGCAAAAGAAGACATCAATACTGCTGTCATCGGAATCGGCTATAAAGACGGATTCTTTACCACGAAACAAAATGATGCATACCGTTTGATTGACGTGCTTCGTTATATGTACACTGATTTCAGAAGTATCGGTAAAAAACAGTATTTGTATCAGGGGAAATATGAAATTTTGGGACGTGTGGGTATGTATTGTGCCATTGTGAGAAACGATGGCAGTTTGCACACAGGCGATATCGTAAAAGTGGATTGCAATCCGTTATTCATTGATTCTGCAATCCCCAGAGAATATCGCTAACGTTTCAGAAAGGAGCTTCTTTGATGGAATATGTCCTTTTATTATTATCTGTTGTGATTGTGGTTCTTTTGATTGTGCTTTTAACAGGAAGAAACAATCAAAATGATTTTTCCACTCTTCGGATGGAATTAACCAATCAGTTAAAAAATATGTCCGATATGTTATCGGAATCTCAGAAACAGAGTGCAGAGCATCAGGATGCCCGTATCAAAGATTTGAATAATCGTTTTGAATCCTTTCAAAAGGATGTGTCCGAACGGCTAAAATCTTCCGAAGAACGGCTCAATCAGTTTTCTTTGAACAATGAGAAAAAATTGGAGCAGATTCGTGAAACGGTGGAAAATAAACTCACCCATATGCAGGAAGATAACAATAAAAAACTGGAAAAAATGCGGGAAACTGTGGACGAGAAATTGCAGAAAACCTTGGAGGACCGTATCGGGAAATCCTTCCAATTGGTATCAGAACGGCTGGAAGAAGTGTATAAAGGGTTAGGAGAAATGAAGACCTTAGCTTCCGGTGTGGGTGATTTAAAGAAAGTGCTTTCCAATGTGAAAACCCGTGGTATTTTAGGAGAGATTCAACTTGGTGCCATTTTGGAGCAGATGTTTTCCCCTGACCAGTATGAAACCAATGTAGCAGTGAAAAAGGGAAGTGCCAATGTGGTGGAATTTGCCATCCGCTTACCCGGTGACGGAACGGAACCTTTATATCTGCCCATTGATGCAAAATTCCCTGTGGATGCCTATACGCAACTCACCGATGCTTATGACAGTGGCGATACTGCACAGATTGAAACCGCAAAAACTGCTTTGGATCGCCGTATCAAGCAGTTTGCCAAAGACATTAGCGAAAAATACATATCACCTCCGGAAACCACCGATTTTGCCATTATGTTTTTGCCTGTGGAAGGGCTTTATGCCGAAGTGGTACGTCACGGTATGGTGGAAGTGTTGCAGCGTGATTATAAAGTGAATATTGCAGGTCCCACCACCATTTGTGCATTCTTACAGAGCCTGCAGATGGGCTTTAAAACTCTTGCCATTCAGAAACGTTCCGGTGAAGTATGGAATGTGTTGGGGGCTGTGAAATCAGAATTCCAGAAATTCTCCGATGTAATCAAATCTGCACAGCAGCGTTTGGATCAGGCACATGGAGAACTGGAAAAATTGGTAGGAGTAAGAACTCGTGCCATCCAGAGAAAGTTAAACAGTGTTTCTTCCTTATCTGAAGAAGAAACCAAAAAGATATTACCCGATGTTCCGGAATTACTGGAATCGGGAGACGAATAAGAAGGTGCATTCTATGAAATTTAATCCGAACATTAATTTATCCATGCTGACTGACTTTTACGAATTCACCATGTCAAATGGCTATTTCAAAAACGGAATGAAAGACACTGAAGTTGCCTTTGATTTGTTTTTCAGAAAAGTTCCAAACGACGGTGGCTATGCCATTATGGCAGGTTTGGAGCAGATGATCGAATATATCAACAATCTGCATTTTTCGAAAGAAGACGTGGAGTATCTGCGCACAAAAGGTATTTTTTCGGAAGAATTTTTAGATTACCTTGCAAACTTTTCTTTTTCCTGCTCTGTTTGGGCAATTCCTGAAGGAACCCCTATTTTCCCTATGGAGCCCGTAGTGACTGTTCGCGGACCCGTGATTGAAGCACAGCTGATGGAAACCATGTTGTTATTAACCGTGAACCATCAGTCTTTGATTGCTACCAAAGCAAACAGAATTGTGCAGGCTTCCGAGGGCAGAGCGGTTATGGAATTTGGTTCCCGCCGTGCCCAGGGGTATGACGGTGCCATTTACGGTGCAAGAGCTGCTTATATCGGCGGATGTGCAGGAACTGCCTGCACTGTAACCGACCAGCTTTTTGATATTCCCGCTTTGGGTACTATGGCTCATAGCTGGGTGCAGATGTTTGATACTGAACTGGAAGCATTTCAGACTTATGCAAGATGTTATCCTGCTGATTGCACCTTGCTTGTGGATACTTATAATGTGTTAAAATCAGGGATTCCCAATGCCATTAAAGCATTTGATACAGAGGTAGTTCCCAAAGGATTTCGTCCCAAGGGAATTCGTATTGACAGCGGTGATATTACCTACTTATCCAAGAAAGCGCGAAAAATGTTGGATGATGCAGGATATCCCGATGTAAAAATTGTGGCATCAAACTCTTTGGACGAACATATTATCCGTGATATGCTAAATCAGGGTGCAAAAGTGGATACTTTCGGGGTTGGGGAACGCCTTATCACATCCAAATCCGAACCGGTATTCGGCGGTGTGTATAAATTGGTATCTGTATTTCGTGACGGGGAAGAAATTCCGAAAATCAAGCTATCGGAAAATGTTGCCAAAATTACCATTCCCGGCTTTAAGAGCTTATATCGCCTTTATTCCAACGAAACAGGAAAGGCAATTGCAGATGTTATCACCAAGCATGACGAAAATTTTGATGGGGTAACTGAATATGAATTATTCGATCCTCAGTTTACCTGGAAACGAAAAAAAGTAACCAACTTTACTGCAAGAAAATTGTTGACTCCGATTTTTGAAAAGGGAAAACAGGTGTATACCTCTCCCACATTAAAGGAGTTAAAAGATTATTGCCAAAAAGAGGTGGCAACCCTTTGGGATGAAGTCACCCGATTTGAAAATCCGCATACCTATTATGTGGATTTATCCCCCGATTTGTGGCAAATTCGGGAAAACATGCTCCAGCATTACAACGCATAACTTTCATCAGTTGAGCATATCATTAGCATAAAATAGGGGAATCAGAGAAAAGCCCTTTTTTTGCTATCGGAATCTACTGATGAAAGGAGGGAAAAATATGAATCAGATTTTTTCAAATCAGAGTTTGCTGTATCTTGTGCGACTGGTTGTTGCAGGTTTGTGTGGTGTAGTTATCGGTTTTGAAAGAACCAACCGTGCCAAAGAAGCGGGGCTTCGAACTCACTGTATTGTAGCGATTGCATCCTGCCTTATGATGTTGGTTTCCATTTATGGCTTTATGAACATTGAAGGCGTTACTACCCGTGATCCTGCCCGTATTGCGGCGCAGATTGTCAGCGGGATTGGTTTTTTGGGTGCCGGCATGGTATTTGTGAAGCATCAGATGATCAGTGGTTTGACCACTGCTGCAGGGATCTGGGCAACTGCAGGTATCGGTATGGCAATCGGCTGTGGTATGTATGTGGTTGGTGTTGCCGGCACATTGCTGATTTTATTGGCACAAACCATTTTGCATTTTCGCGGCAGATTTACTGCCAAACCGAGAAGTAAGATTCTCACTGTCAAAAACATTGAGAATGCAGACGTGATTAAAGAACGTTTTCAGGACAACAAAATCATTGTTTTTGATACCAATGTGGTTAAGAAAAACGGAATGTTTACTTATGTGTTTTACATAGAAATTCCTTATGATTTAAACGAGGAAGAATTCCTTCGTTCCATTCCGTATGACTGCGGATTAAAAAGCGAACTGTAATGAAAAAAGGAACTGCTCTTTTGGGGCAGTTCCTTTTTTCTTAAGAGAGGATTTAAAAAATTGAGATAGAAATGGTTTAAGAATGGGTTCCGACGGCTTCCTTGGATTCTTTGATCGCAACATCCAAACGCTTTTTTGCTAAGTTTAAATTCATAATGGCAATGTCGATATATTCATCCATGGTTGCTTCGTTAAATTTGTTCCACGCAATCGCAACCTCTTGCCGTGCTTCCATAACTGCATCAACAGAAGGGTTTTCTTCAGGCTTTTGAAATAATGCTGCAATTTTTTTAATTAATTTTTCCATCAGGATTCCGCCTTTCATCATGTTTTCCTATGAAAAGTATATTCCAAATGGATGGTAAATATACCTTCTAACAAGATTTTTCATTATTTTTGAAAAGATATGCTTCGTGTTCTTTTAAATGATTTTCAAACAGTTCGCCAACTTTGGGGTCTTTTTCTTCCAATTCTTCAAATTCCTGAGTCATCAGGTATTTGGTGTGTTCCTCAATGTGAATTTCGTGTTGGTCTCTTGCTTTTACCGGGCAAGAGATTTTTTCACGCATTTTTAAATTTTCGCGGGCTGCTTTGGTTGTGTGAAGGGTTTCGGTTTCCATCTTGTTTTCCCAATCACCCATTTTTAACATAGATAAAATTTTAGATTTTGCTGAGGGGGTGATTATTCCGGTTTTCGGATCTGTGAAAAGTCCCATGGCATACAGCTCCCGAATCAGCTCCCGTTTTACCGCAAGAGAGTTTTCAATTTCATTCTGGGTGGTTAATTCCAATTGTTCCGGCAACAGATTGGTTTTACTCCAACGAATGAGAGCGTTGTCTGTGTCATCACCGCCCAAGTGCAGCATTCTTTCAAACAATGCAAACTGACGGTATAGCCGTAACCATTGTTTTGCCACTTCCAGCACGGCATTTCGGATATTTTCTGCACTGACAGCCAGACGGTTGTCATCCTGTTGAGACAAAATGGACAGGGCGGTTCCCGAGGTCACATTGGTCGGTACCGAGGAATACCGTGACAATTCTGAAATCCCTGAAATGGATACAAATGCTTCTTCCAGACGATCTTGCTTGGATAAAAAGCTGTATGGCAGGGCAGGGGTATCCATAAAACGGGGCGGTTCGCTTCCTCGTAAGTACACAATAGGCATACCGGGAGGCATTCCGTAGTATTCCAAGCTGTCCACGTCCACGCTGCCGTCTTCAATTACCGGAATTCCCAGAGCAGCACGGTTTAAATATTCGTTGATACGGTTCTGAATGGCATTGTAGTCTCTTTGAATGGGAATTAAACGTTCAATGATACTGGAGCCAAAAAAACACCCAGGTCTGTTCACAGATACTTGTTTCACAAACGGATAGCTTCTGGTTTGGTACTTGGCATTCAAATAGGGGAGAGGACCTTGGTAAAGCAACACCTGATTATAGTATGCCACAATCAGAAGACGTCCGTCAGGATGTTTTTTGGTGGGTTTTTCGTAGTATTCCAACACAATATCATAGCCGTCTTTCACCTCTTGTCCCACGCTTTCCAAACTGCCTGTCCAACCGAGACCACCCGTAACATTGGTTACGTTGGTCATAGAAAACAGATTTACAGGATGTCCCTTTAATCCCTGCCCGAACTGCTCTTTAATTTCGTCTACATGATACGGATGGGCATGGATAATGCTTCTTTGATCTGCAATTTGCTCGGTGTATAGACTTTCGGGATAAATTTCATAAGGACTTAACACTACGGTGTCTACCTCACCGGCTTTGATAGGCTCCTCACCGTCCAAATACAGAAAATCTCCCTGGTCCTTTTGCCAAATTGTTTTATAAAATACTGTTCCCAGCATTTCTGAAATGGAAACTGCATTGGCAATTTTTTCAGCAAAATTTAATTGCTTGGAAACGGTGTTTAAAACAACTGTGGAAATTTTAGCGTTGGCAATATCGTTTAAATCGGAGCTGTCTGTGGTGGCTCCGATTTGGGGAACCACTCCTGAGAGCTTAGCCACTCTGGTTTCCATAATGGGTGCAATGTTATTGTAAACGGCACGTTCCTGATAGTCGTAAAGTTTTTCTACCGAATAGATTTTTCTGCCGTTGTAATCCACATCGCAATACTGATTTCCGTTTAAGAAATTGATATTCAAATTCCATTTTAGCTCCAGAGAGCTTCTCTTTTCTTTTCTGTCGTTAAATTCATTACATACAAACAGTGCAAGTGATTCAGACATTTTGAGATTCCTTTTCCACTTGAGCCTGGTATATTTTTTGGTTATACATTCCGCGTTTTACGGCAGATTTTTTCAGCTGTCCCAAACGGGTTAAGAGTTTTTCTGTACGTTTTTTCTTGTCTTCTTCCTCTTTTTTTCGTTGTTTTGCAGCCTTTGCATCATAGGTTGTTGGACGGGGACTGTAAAGATTGTAGGCGCGGTTATATCCCTCGTATTTTGCTTTTTCTTCTTTGGTAAGATTCATATTATCACCTCAAAATTCAAATTGACACTACTCTACCAAAGAATACCAAAGATAACCTTTCGTTTGCAAGGTCATTTTTTTTCTTTATTTTCGTTAGTTTGTTTCCATGATTTTTAAGTTTTTCGGCTCGATTCCGGCTTCTGTTTTCATAACATCACGGATTTTGGCAATATCCTGCTGAGATAAACCGTCGGATTTTACGCTTACAGTGGCATCCGGTGAATTTATCAACACACTGACATTCTCAAAGCCCTTTTCACTAAGCAGGCGTTTGGTAAGTGTTTCATGTTCCATATCCTTGGCAATTCGGATAATTTCTTCCTGTGCCTCTGCCCTTTTTTGGGGATCTGCATCTTCATCTTCGGATACAATTTGCAATACGGAAACGGCTTGGCTTCTCTCTTTTTCCAAAGAAACATCCGAGGATACATATCTTGCTTCTCCGTAAGTGGTTTCATCTTCGTAGCTTTCGTTGGCAGGGGGGATGGTTAAGGAAACCGATTGAGATTCTGAGTGGTTGATATAATTGACTACACCTGCAGTTGCCAAAAGAGCTGTGCAAACCACCGCTGCAATTTTTCGCTTATGTAATAAAATCATTTTTTGTTCTCCTTTCAGATTGTTTGGTTATCGATTTGGATAAGTCTCAAAAATCACCTCCACGGTATGATAATCAGCGCCCAAAGAGCCTTTTGCTGCCCGATAAAGCAGTTCTTCCGTTTCTTTTTGGTATGCGCCGAAATAGAAGATGCAAACCCCCTTGATGCGGGGATTCTGCTTGTTTTTGATTTGTACCTGTTTGTTTCCGTCTAACACCGGTTTTCGGTCTTTTTTCTCTTGCGTATCACCGTTGGCGTTGTTTGTTTCGGAGGTGATGGTTTCTTCCGAAACAACTTCCACCGTGCCAGAGTCTGCATAAGAGACCAGCACCTTCACTTTGTTACCGGTAATTTCCGTCAGCAGAGTTTCCAATTCTTGGGTTGGCAAGTTCTGTTGGTTTATCATATTCGCAGGTTGGGGTTTTGATGCTTTTTTTTCGGAAGAAGGAAATAAAAGAAAAATAATACCCAAAATAAAGAGCATCAGAATCAGTTTAATTTTTTGAGATTTAGGGATCTTCTGCCAACGTTGTTTCAGTGGGGGAAACCACTTCATAGGGGAATTCTCCTTTCAGTATTTGATAGATTTTCGCAGGGTCTTCCGATGAAAACACGGTTGCTGAAATAATTTCATATTGCTCGTTTAATTGAACCGAAACGTCAGAAATATCGATACCGTTACCGGTGAGTTCTTCCCGGATGGATATGGCAATCTGCGTTTCGTATTCTTTCATCACAAGATTTTCGTTTTCGGTTTCCAAAACGGAAAAATCAAATTCCGGAAGTGTAAAATCAATGCGGAACAAGGAGCAAAATAAGAATAAAAACAAGAGCAGATTGATGGCAAATTGCACATATTTCCGAAAAGAATCCGTTGAGAACAGTTCTTTTAAAAATTCGCATATCAAAACAATCATGACAATTTGTTTTAAGTTGGAAATCCATTCCGCCAAGCGATCACATCCTTTTTAAATGCCGATTAAAACCATAATCCCCAACACGGAAATGACAGACACGGTTGCCACTACGCCTGTCAGCATTCCCAGACTGGTGGCAGTGTCCTGAAAAAACTGAGTGGTTTTATCGTCCGATAAAAAACCGGAACAGACCGAAAGCCCTTGAAAGGTTAACAGTCCAGCCACCAATTTGACCAAAGGAGATAAAAACACATAAGATGCAGTAAACACACCTGCCAGACCGGTTTTTGATTTGATGTGGCTTAAGGTCTGAATCAGATATTCACCGGAACTGCTTAAGGTGTTTCCTAAAAACGGAATGCAGTTTCCCAGTGCCATTTTGGCAGATTGCAGTGTCAGAGAATCCGATGCTTTGGTGACTGTGGTCAGCAGAGAAAATACCGTCAGAAAAATACCGATTAAAATAGGGAGAACTGTTTTGACACTCCAGAGAATTACTTGCTTGATTGCCCCAAAATAATCTTTTTCCAACAGGGGACTTAAAACGGTGCACATAAAATAGATAAAAATTCCCGGTAGAAAAATATTTTTCATAAAAAACACCAAAAGATTCATAAACCCCAGCATAAAATAAGTAGATTTCACGGCACTGAGCATTTTTCCGCCGTTGGCAACCAATCCGGTTAATACAGGGATTGTCAGATACATCAGTTCAGAAAGGTGAGTGATGCAATTCTCAGCAACTTCTGATAATTCTCGGAACAATTCTCCCGAGCATAGTGCCATGGTGCAAAAGATTCCCAGGTGAACAGTTCGATTTAAGCTGAGAGGGAAGTCCATGCAGTTTTTAATTCCGACAAGGATGATGAGAATTATCAATGTGGGAATTTTCAAGCGTAATAAAACAAATTCTCCCCAAAGCATTTCTTTGATGGTTTCCCACACAGATTGAAAAGATAAATCGGACAGTTCTGTTTCATCTGTATCATTTGCCCACACGGTTTGTGAGGCGGAAAACAGCATCAGGACCATCAGTCCCCAGCATATCAAACGTCTTATCCGAACAGCGACCATACAGTGTCCACAACCTTTCCGAGCAGAGGCAGCAGAAGCATCATAATTACCACTTTGGCGGAAAATTCTGCTTTTTTGGCAATGGCAGTTTCTCCTGCATCGGCAATCACGTTACAAAAATATTCTGCTCCGATGCCAATTCCGAGAATTTTTAATACAGCGGAAACGGCTTCGTTATCCAGACCCGAATCATTCATAAATTCAGTGACGGTATTTATAATGCTTGTCAGCTCATTTGCAATCAGTGAAAATATCACGATGCCTGTTACCAAAGCAATTATCATAGAAAACTGCGGTGTCTTTTCCCGTAAAAACACCGCAGATATGGCACCGATAAAAGCGATGCCCATCAGTTTGGAAACCGTATCCATAGCGACTCCTTTTCCGGGTATATTGATGTATTAAAACCCAAACAGACTTTTGATTGTTTCAAATAAATAAGCAATTTCCTGCACAATCACAATGAGCACCACCACAAGTCCCGCAAGGGTAACCATGGTGGCTTGTTCATCCCGTCCCGACTTGGAAAGCAGTTGGTTTAAGATGGCAACAATGATGCCGATTGCTGCAATTTTAAAAATTAATTCAACGTTCATAACCATTCCTCTCACAGTAATAAAATTGCTATCATCCCACTGATGGAATATACTCCTGCTGATATGATTTTTTTGGTTTTGGGAAGATCTTCTCTCAAACTTTGGAGCATTTCTTCCAATCGTTTTTTTGTATGTCTGAACTGCTCCTCTGTATACTTTTTGGTGGATTTTCCTAAATTTGCGAAATAGCAAGAGAAGAGTTCCGCAGCTTCATAGGGAAGGGGAAGTTCCTCTAATGCTTTGTTGATGGCTTCTCGCAGGGAAAGTTCTGTGCGGTAGCTTATCAATTTTTCCTGAAACAGTTTTGGGAACATTCCCTGATGCTTTTCCTGCATCATTGCTTTTTCCAAGGTTCGCTTCCACTCGGTGATTCCATAGGTAACACCGCCGGAAAATCCAATCATTTCTCTTAAACAACGTATTGTTTTTTTCTTTCTCTCCACAAGGTAATGAACCAACAGGACATCTGCTGTTGCAAGAAGCACTAGTCCCCACATTTTCATCATGTTATTCACCGTCTATTCTTTTGATTTGCAAAATGCGGTCAGAAGAGCAGTTTTTAGAAAGATACACTTCATAAGAAAATACGCTTTCTTCGGTCAGCTTCTGAATGTTTTTTCGGAAGTTTTGACTGCTGTCTCCATGAATGGTTGCCACAACCGATACTCCTGCATGATACGCATAAAGTAGCCCATCTTCGTCCTTTGCGGTTCCGATTTCATCCACTGCAATGACGTTCGGTGAAAGACTTCGGATTGCCATGCGGATGCCGTCTTCCTTGGTGTAGCCATTCAAAATGTCACATCGGCTTCCTAAATTGTTTTGCATATCTCCATGATAGGTAGCTGCAATTTCACCTCGTTCATCAACCACAGATACTCGCATTCCGGCACGTTTTTCGGATAGTTGACGAATAAAGTCACGAAGCAGGGTTGTTTTTCCGTGGCCCGGGGGTGAAACAATCAGAATTCCCGGAAGGGGATTGAAATGTCCTACTGCTTGAAACAAACGGTCTGCAGAATCGGTTATCTCTCGTGCGATCCGGATATTTACCGAAGAGATATCTTTTAAATAAGTAAGCTTGTTTCCTTCATAAACCGCTGTGCCGGAAATTCCCACACGATGTCCGCCTTTTAAGGTGATATATCCTTCTTTGATGGAGTCAAAATAGGTGCTGAAAGTTCCTTCTGTCAAGCGGTCTACCAGTTCTTCCATTTCCTGTCCTTGAAATCGGTAGGGCGTCAACAGTTCCCGGTTATGTTCCAAAAAAATCACAGGACGGTTTCTTCGGATTCGGATTTCTTCGGTGTTGTTGGTAAAATATTCCGTAAGGTAATCGGGAAGCACATCAAGGAGTGTGTGTTTATTTTGTTGCAGTGCTGTGTGTATCATGAAGTTCACCTCGTTTTTATCACTATATGTGAGGCTGTCCAAAAGTATGACAACCCTTTTGTGCATGTTATTTTGTTGGTAAATTTGGTTGACTTTTTTTGCAAAGTGTGTTATGATTTTCAAAGAAGATATATGCACGGAGGAATCACAATGAATCAGGCAAAGATTATTTTGGCATCCCAATCTCCCAGACGGAAAGAACTTCTGGCAAGAGAAGGGATTGCATTCACGGTATATGTAACAGATGCGGATGAAACAGTTTCTGAAGATATGGCTCCCAATGAATTGGTGGCAGAGCTTTCTTACCGGAAAGCTCAAAGTGCCGCACAGGCATTTTTGGGAGAAGAGGTATTGGTGGTTGCGGCAGATACCGTGGTTGCTCTGGACAATGAAATTTTCGGAAAACCGGTAGATGAGGCGGATGCTCGTCGGATGCTTCAGCTTCTTTCGGGAAAGGCACATAGCGTATTTACGGGAGTAACCTTAGCGTATGTAGCGAAAGAAAAGGTTGCCTATCAGAAAAAAGTTTGTGAAACCAAGGTATATTTTTATCCCATCACCGAGGAAGAGATTGCTGCCTATATCAACACGGGTGAACCCTTTGATAAGGCCGGATCGTATGCTATCCAGGGGATTGCATCAAAATTCGTGAAAAAAATTGAGGGCGATTTTGATAATGTGGTGGGGCTTCCTGTGTTTGCCATTTTAGAGGAGCTTCAGGAATATGCAAAACAAGGTGGGGTGAAGCCTGAATGTTAGAAGAACAAACTTATATTCCGCTTCGTTTGAAAGAAGAATTTGTGATTAAAAATGTGGTCACCATTCACTATCTGGAATATGCCAAAGATTTTAAATTTATTGGTGAGAAACACGATTTCTGGGAATTTATCTATGTGGACAAAGGAGAAATCAACGCTATTGCTGAAGATAATACCCATCGGTTGCAACAAGGGGATGTGCTCTTTCACAAGCCGGGAGAATTTCATAACGTCTATTCCAACGGGGTGATCGCTCCCAATATTGCCATCGTTTCTTTTGAATGTAAATCCAAAGCTATGAGTTTTTTTCAAAATAAGGTGTTCCACGTGACCAAGGAAGAAAAAAACCTGCTTTCTTCCATTATCAAGGAAGCCACAAAAGCCTTTCAGACACCGTTAAATGATCCTTTCGCACACGGTCTGAAACGAAAAGGTGGAGCCTCTTTTGGTGCAGAACAGATGATTCTGTTGGGCTTGACCCAATTTCTTTTGTCATTGTATCGGAACAATTCTATTTCTTATACGCCCAAAAAATCTCTTTCCGTGTTAAAAGAACGAATGGACAATGACATTGTAGAAGATGTGATTGAATTTTTAAACGAAAATATCGGAAACACATTAAGTTTTTCGGATGTGTTAAAATATTCCAAAACCAACAGTACCGGCCTTAAGATGCTCTTTAAAGAAAAGACGGGGATGGGGGTTATGCAGTATTTTAATTACTTAAAAATTGAACGTGCCAAAATGCTGATTCGTGAAGATAACTACAACTTTACGCAGATTGCCAACATTTTAGCTTATGATAGCATTCACTATTTTTCCAAGCAGTTTAAAAAAATTGCGCAAATGACTCCTTCTGAGTATGCATCTTCCGTAAAAATTGCTTTATAGAATGGTTATTTGGTCGGTTCTTTTTAAAATTTATCCGAAGTTTTTGGCCAATTGTAATAAAAATACAAAAAACGGAATAAATTTTTTAAAATCTATTGAAAAAATTCCCTTGTTATAGTATAATATTATAGAAAATTTATAAAAAATATTAAAATGCACTTTTGTGCAAGGAGGAAAAGAACATGAAAAAACTCATTACATTGTTATTAGCGGCAGTAATGTTGCTGTCTCTCTTCACCGGTTGCGGTGCAAAAGATGACAACAAGCTGGTAATGGCAACCAACGCAGCATTCCCTCCCTACGAATTTTACGAAGGTGATAAAATCGTAGGTATCGATGCTGAAATTGCACAGGCAATTGCAGACAAAATTGGTATGACTTTAGAAATCCAGGATACCGAATTCGGATCTATCGTTGCTGGTGTTCAGACCGGTAAATACGATATGGGTATGGCAGGATTGACTGTAACTGACGAACGTAAAAAAAGTGTTAACTTTACTGACAGTTATGCAACCGGTATTCAGTCTGTTATTGTAAAAGAAGGTTCTGAAATCACCACTTTAGATGACATCGAAGGCAAAAAAATCGGTGTACAGCAGGATACCACTGGTCATATTTATGCAGGAGATCAGTACGGTGATGAATTTGTAATTCCGTTCAACAAAGGTGCTGATGCAGTTGCTGCTTTAACCAGCGGTAAAGTTGATTGTGTAATTATCGACAATCAGCCTGCAATTTCCTTTGTTGACGCAAATGAAGGACTCACTATTCTGGAAACCGAATATGCGGTTGAAGATTATGCAATCTGTATTTCCAAAGATAATAATGAACTTTTAGAAAAAGTGAACACTGCTTTGAACGAATTGATTGCAGACGGTACTGTTCAGAAAATCCTGGATAAGTACATCAGCGCTGAATAATTTTAAGAAATCGTGTAAAATAATGACGTTGTGCCCTTTGCGGCACAACGTCAAAGCTACATATGGAGTTGGTTTTTTTGTCATTAAAAGAGCAGTTTATTTTAAATTTTGTAACAGATTCTCGTTGGAAATATTTGGTTAACGGATTAGGAAAAACGCTGACCATTGCTTTTTATGCAGTGTTAATCGGCACTGTAATTGGTGTCATTGTGGCCATTATCCGTTCCACATATGACAAAAATTATGAAGCTATGGCGAGAACGAAAAGTTTTGGGTATTATTTACTGAAAATATTAAATGCTATTAGTAAGATTTACCTGACTGTTTTCCGCGGTACGCCGGTTGTTGTGCAGCTTTTGATTGCCTATTTTATTATCTTCAGTTTCACCACCAACGGCGTTATGGTTGCTTCTATTGCATTCGGTATTAATTCCGGTGCATACGTTGCCGAAATTTTAAGAGGCGGAATTATGTCAATTGACAATGGTCAGTTTGAAGCGGGCAGATCGCTTGGCTTTAATTATCTGCAAACAATGCTCTATATTATCATTCCCCAGGTATTTAAAAGTGTGTTACCAACTCTGTTAAATGAATTTATTGCTTTGTTGAAGGAAACCTCTGTTTCCGGTTATGTTGGAATTGTGGATTTGACGAAAGGTGGAGACATTATCAGAGGGCGAACCTTTTCTGCGTTTATGCCGTTGCTTGCAGTTGCTGCAATTTATTTGATATTGGTTATGTTGCTCACCTATTTAACCGGTAGACTGGAAAGGAGACTTCGCAACAGTGAAAAGTAATCAGAAAAATAATCAGATTGAAATTCGAGGCTTGAAAAAATACTATAAAGGGCAGACCATCAAAGCTCTCAATGGGATTGATTTGGATGTGCGTAAAGGGGAAGTAATTGTTATCATCGGACCTTCCGGTTGCGGGAAGTCCACCTTTCTTCGTTCTTTAAATCTTTTGGAAATGCCTACTGCCGGAGTGATTAACTTTGGCGGAACAGACATTGCGGACCCCAAAAATGATATTAATGCACATCGTCAGAAAATGGGAATGGTATTCCAGCATTTTAATTTATTTCCGCATATGACAATTCTGGGCAATATGACAATTGCTCCTATTAAAATCAAAAAGGTAAGTAAAGAAGAAGCTGAAAAAAAGGCGTTGGAATTACTTCGGGTAGTTGGTTTGGAAGACAGAGCCAACGCATATCCCTCTCAGTTGTCCGGCGGACAGAAACAGCGTGTTGCCATTGTTCGTGCATTGTGCATGGAACCTGAGGTGATGCTGTTTGATGAACCCACTTCCGCTTTAGACCCCGAAATGGT
The DNA here is from genome assembly GCA_015068645.1 of Oscillospiraceae bacterium. Classification (NCBI taxonomy): domain Bacteria; kingdom Bacillati; phylum Bacillota; class Clostridia; order Eubacteriales; family Oscillospiraceae; species Oscillospiraceae bacterium. The sequence continues at coordinate 70,992 of SVKD01000009.1, read as the reverse complement.
TGGCGAGGTGTTGGATGTTATGAAAAAATTGGCGAAAGATGGAATGACTATGCTTGTGGTAACTCACGAAATGGGTTTTGCCCGTGAAGTTGCCGACAGAGTAATCTTTATGGATGGAGGAAAAATCTTAGAAGAAGGAACTCCGGATGAGATTTTCTCTAATCCTGTTCATGAAAGAACAAAAGCGTTCTTAAATAAAGTATTATAAGTTTGAAAATAAGAAAACCGGCTACGGTTTGTTTGATAGAAAATATGAGAAAGGATGGTTATTAATATGCCGTTAAAAAAATTGAGCGATGTAGGCGAAATTATTGTAACTGAAAAAGCTATTGAAGAAATTGCAGGCCACGTTGCAACCCATTGCTACGGTGTGGTTGGTATGTGCGAAAAGAGCAAAGCCGAAGTTTTAAAACGGATGTTTGGTGGCGAAAGCTTACGAAAAGGAATTAAAGTGGTTTGCCGTGATAACACAGTCAGTATCGAGATTCATATCAAGGTGACTTACGGTGTCAACATTAAAGTGTTGGCAGAAAATGTGAAGCAGGATATTACCTATGCTGTGGAAAAAATGACGGATGCCATCATTAAGGATGTTACCGTTTGTGTGGACGATATTGTGGTGAATAAATAACCGATTTTATTTACCATAGCTTCAACTTTGAAAAGGGAGAAAACGTTAATGGATAAAAAAATCAATGGAGAATTGCTTGCCAATATGATTACGGCAGCCAAAATCCATTTATGTAATAATAAAGAGGAACTCAATGCCTTAAATGTGTTCCCGGTACCCGACGGTGATACCGGAACCAATATGTCTATGACTTTCACTTCTGCAGCATCTGCAGCACATAGCCGCACGGAATCTGCAAGCAACGTGTTAGATGGTGTTTCTATGTCTGCACTTCGCGGTGCAAGAGGGAACTCCGGTGTTATTCTTTCCCAGATTTTAAGAGGGATGGCTAAAGCTGCAAAGGGGAAAAAGGAGCTGGAAGTTGCAGATATGGTTGATGCCTTCCGGTTAGGTTCCAAAACTGCTTACGAAGCAATTATGAAACCTACCGAGGGTACTATCTTAACCGTTATTCGTATGACGGCAGAGCATTTAACTGAAATCAAAGATGAAATTACCGATATGGAAATGCTCTTTACCGAAGCAGTTCGTGCTTCCTATGATGCCTTGGCTCAAACTCCTGAAATGCTTCCCAAGTTGAAGCAGGCAGGTGTGGTAGACTCCGGAGGTAAGGGGATTTGCTATATTATTGAAGGTATGGCAAATTACTATAAATCCGGTATTATGCCGGAGGAAGCGGTAGCAGAAGTTGCCAAAACTGCAGAAGTATTCTCTGATAATCACGAAAACGTGAACTTCCAGTATTGTACCGAGTTTATTATTCAGAATCCTGAGCGTAAGAAAAATCAGCTGACTCAGCGTTATGAAGGCTTGGGCGATTCTATTGTTGTGGTTGCAATGGAAGATATCATCAAAGTGCATATTCATACCAACGATCCCGGTATCGTAATTTCAGAAGCATTAAAAATCGGTAGTCTTATCGATATTAAAATCGATAATATGAAATATCAGAATGAAAATATTCAGAACGCTATTCCTGCGGAACGTCAACCCTTTGCTTTTGTTGCAGTTGCAGCAGGAGAAGGTTTTGCCAACATTTATAAAGAACTTGGCATTGAACATATCGTTTCCGGCGGTCAGTCTATGAATCCCTCTTCCGATGATATTTTAAACGCTGCAAACCGCACCAATGCAGATGTGGTTTACGTGTTCCCCAATAATAAAAATATTATTCTGGCAGCAGAGCAGGCAGCAGAACTCTATGATGGTCAGATGGTGGTAATTCCCACTACCAATATGTCAGACGTTTTGCCCTGTATGGTTGGCTTTGATGAAACCCAGTCTCCCGAGGAAAATCTGGGGCAGATGAAAGATATTATTGCATCCTTGAAATCTGCGCAGATTACTTATGCTGTAAGAGATTCCGTGTTTGATAACATTGAAATCAAAGAAGGAGAAATTATGGCATTAAGCGGAAGCTCTATTCTGACCAAAGGTAAGGATTACAACAAGGTTTGTGCTTCTGTGATTGAAAAACTTTGTGATGACACGGTTTCTATGGTAACTGTGTATGCAGGTGCTGATGTGAACAGTGAAGAAATGGAAAGCTTAGAAAAAACCTTAACCAAAAAATATAAGGAGATTGATTTCTCTTTCTATCGCGGTGACCAGCCCGTGTACTACTACTTTGTTTCCTTAGAGTGATTCAGGAAAAATGAAATAAACCCAAATAAACCCAAATAAACCGAAAACTTTGAAGGTTAGAATTTTTGAAAAAGAGGACGTTATGAACCTGTTTTCGATTCCCATTTCTAATATATCAGGAGTTTCCGATGCCAGGCTTGTGTATTTTCAAAAGCTTGGCATTTTTTCGGTTGCCGATATGCTCTATTATTTTCCCAAAAATTATGAAAACCGTATGAATGTGAAAACAGTTTCTGAGCTTCGGGAAGAGGAACTTGCTACCGTTACCGTTCGGATTTTAGATGTTTCTACCCGACGTGTCCGTCAGAATCTTACGTTGATTCAGCTTTTGTGTGAGGACGAAACGGGAGAAGTGAAGGTTACTTTTTTTAATCAGAAGTACTTGATTAACAAATTGATGGTTGGTAAAACAGTCACCTTATCGGGGAAAGTGAGCAGAAGAATCGGTTATGTGGAAATGACCAATCCTGCCGTGCAAAAAGAGATTCCGTCCGGCAATTTTTCAGAAAATTATATCCCTAGATACGCTCTTACAAAAGGATTAACCCAAGGGGTTGTGCAAAAAATTGCTTATGAATGTTTGAAGCTTGCCAAAGAACAACTTACAGAAACTCTACCTATGGAAATCCGCAAAGAATATCATCTTTGTGAGCTTTTGTATGCTTTGGAGAACATTCATTTTCCAAGGGGAGAAGAGGAACTTGCGGCGGCCAAAAAACGTCTTGCTTTTGAAGAATTGTTTTATCTGATGTTGGGACTCGGAAAAATCAAATTGCGGCAGAAAAAAGCTGCCGGACCAAAACTTACCAACTATAAAATTGCAGAAGAATTCGCCGGGAAACTTCCTTTTTCCTTAACGAATGCCCAAAAACATGTTACCAGAGAAATTTGCGCTGATTTTAAAGCAGGGCATCAGATGAACCGTTTGGTGCAAGGAGATGTGGGTAGCGGTAAAACCATGGTTGCCGCTATGTCAATGCTGATTTGTGCAAAAAGCGGTTATCAGGCAGTGTTGATGGCGCCTACTGAAATTCTTGCCCGTCAGCATTACGAAGGATTGAAGCCCTATTTAGAAGAATTCGGGCTATCGGTGGAGCTTTTGGTTGCTTCTATGAAGAAAAAAGAAAAAGACAGTGTGATTTCGGGTCTTGCAGCAGGAGATGTTTCGTTAGTAATTGGTACCCATGCACTGTTATATGATAAAGTGCAGTTTCATAAATTAGGATTGGTGATTACCGATGAACAACACCGATTCGGCGTGAAAGCACGTTCTGTACTGACGGAAAAAGGCGAAAATCCCCATTGTTTGGTGATGACTGCAACCCCCATTCCCAGAACTTTGGCACTGATTATTTATGGAGACTTAGATGTTTCCGTCATTGATGAATTGCCCCGCGGCAGAATCCCTGTTAAGACGAGAATTGCAGGAGAAAAACAGCGTGACAATGTGTATCAGTTTGTGAAAAAAGAACTGGTCAAGGGGAACCAGGCGTTTGTGGTTTGTCCGCTCATTGAAGAAAGTGAAACCATGGAATTGGAGGATGCTATTCGCCTGCAGGAAGAATTGCAAACAACCTCCCTGAAAGACTATCGGGTTGGATTGTTGCACGGCAGAATGAAAGCCGAAGAAAAAGATGCCGTGATGAACGCCTTTTTGCAAGGTGACATTCACGTTTTGGTTTCTACCACTGTGGTGGAGGTGGGTGTCAATGTGCCGAATGCCACCGTGATGGTGATAGAAAATGCGGAACGATTCGGTCTTGCCAGTCTTCATCAGCTTCGGGGACGGGTAGGGCGTAGTGATAAGCAATCTTATTGTTTTTTAAATCTTTCTGATGAAAAAGCAAGAAAGCGCCTGGAAATTATGGAAAAAACCACAGACGGTTTTAAAATCAGCGAATTTGATTTGAAAAATCGGGGACCGGGAGAGTTTTTTGGAACCCGTCAGCACGGTCTTCCTTCTACAGTGTTAAGTCGCTTGACTTATACTATGGAAACTGTCCGCACCGCAAAAAAAGCGGCAGAATTATTGTTAGCAACTGATCCGGATTTTTCATTACCCCAAAATAAGCGGATTTTTGCTTCCGTGAACCGTATGTTTGCCCGTCACCATTATGCCGGTCAATTGTAAGAAAAAGATTGACATTTATTTCATTTTCATATACAATAAATAAAATAAGATATTTTTGGAAAGGAGAACCCTACTATGAACCGTTTGCAACAAAAGTCCACTTCAGTTTTTAAATGTTTTTTTGTGTTGTTTGCTGCAATGGCATTTCTGTCGGCTTTTGCTGGTTTCTTCGTTGGGAGTCAAACCTTTTACGGCGGTTCTTTCTGGTTGCCTTTTTTCTATTCTGTGGGATTCTTTGGATTGGGATTTTCACATTATAAAAAGTGTCATGAGCAAAAAAGAGGGGTTCCTTTAGCTTTTGTTTTATGTTTCGGGTTCCGTTTGTTGGCAGTTTGTCTTTTGCAATTGGAACCGTTTTCTGATTTTAAGATTTATCACGATACAGCACAACTGTTGGCAGAGGGAAAAAACGTCAGTGATGCTTACATTTCCTCTTTTCCGCATATTATAGGATTTTCCGAAGTGTTAAGCTGGTGTTACCGCATATTTGGTTCCAATGTTTTTGTTGTGCAACTGGGGAATGTGTTGCTGGAAACTGCAACCGCTGTAATGTTGTATCTTTGTGCAAAACGGTTGTTTTCCCGTAAAATTGCTGATTTTACCGTGTTTTTATACGGGATTTCACCTTCGTTTATTTTCTATTCTGAGTTTTTGGTAACGGAAGTCTTATCCACATTCTTATTGACTGTGCTTTTTTATCTTGTTCTGCGTTTGCAGGAAAAAAGAAGCATTACACTCGGCATTTTATTCGGTGTAATCTCAGCAATTACCAATTGTATCCGTCCATGCGGAATGGTACTTCTGTTGGCATTTGCGATATATCTGTTGTTTATCTCGTTTTCTAAAAAACAGTTGTTATCCCTGATGCTTGCAGGTCTATGTTATCTGGGGTGCAATACGGGGTTATACCGCGGAATTGAACGAATTAACGGACAGAGTATTGCTCATATGCCTATTGGCTATAATTTGTATATCGGTTCTAATGTCGATGCGAACGGACGGTGGAATGTCACAGATGATTCCTATGCCCGGTCATTGATGAATGACCCTGACATTACTCCCGATCAGATGCATCAGCGTTTGTGGAGCGAAGGAATTTTCAGATACCGGGAAAACGGAATTGGTTCCAATCTGAAATTGGGGTGCTTAAAATTCGGGATTACCTGGGGTACTCAGATGCAACCTGCTGTATCTCTGCGGCAAAGTAATGACTTTATGTTTTGGGATTCATTATTCCAGTTCGGAAATCTGTCCAATGCATTTCATCTGATTTTGATGCTTGGTATTTTTGTAGGGGCCGTTAGATTGCGGCATAAACAAGAGAAAAATGCAATAATGTTTCTTTGTATTTTTGTGTTGGGGGTTGCAGCATTGCATTTGCTGGCGGAAACGCAGGAGCGTTATTCTTATGGGGCAATTGTGTTGTTACTGCCGGTTGCAGCCATAGGACTTTCCCGTGTATATGATGCTATATGTAATGTGTTCGGACGTTTGAAAGAGGATATCAATGTGGTGGTTGAGAAAGATCCTGCTGCCAAAAATAAGCTGGAGGTATTTTTGCTTTCTCCCGGGATTCACGCTTTGTTCTGGCATCGTGCGGCGCATCGGTTGTATTTGAAAAAACGTTATTTCTTAGCGCGTAGTTTGTCCCAGATTATCCGATTATTTACCGGGATTGAAATTCATCCGGGTGCCAAAATCGGTCGGGGCGTTATGATAGACCATGGTATGGGTGTGGTGATCGGTGAAACCGCTGAGGTTGGTGATGGTTGCACCATATATCAGAATGTAACCTTAGGAGGTACCGGTAAAGATACCGGAAAACGTCATCCCACCATCGGAAAAAACGTAATGATTGGCAGCGGTGCTAAAGTGTTGGGACCGTTTAGCGTGGGAGATAATTCCAAAATTGCGGCAAATGCTGTGGTTCTTCGGGAAGTTCCCGAAAACAGCACTTGTGTTGGTGTTCCTGCCAGAGTTGTAATTCGCAATAATATCAAAATTTCAGGTGCGGATTGGCAAACAGATCAGACCCATATCCCGGACCCCTTATCTCAGGAACTTTGCAGAATGCTTGCCCGCATTGAGAAATTAGAAGCAGATTTGAAAGAGACCGACTCTTTGAAAGGAGAATAAATATGAAAATTTTTAACACGTTAACTATGCAAAAAGAGGAATTCAAGCCCTTAGAAGAAAATAAAGTAAAAATTTATGCTTGCGGACCTACTGTGTATAACTATTTCCATTTGGGAAATGCGCGTCCTTTTATCATTTTTGATACCTTAAGAAGATACTTTGAATATCGTGGTTATGACGTAAAATTCGTGCAGAATTTTACCGATATTGATGATAAAATGATTAAACGTGCCAACGAAGAGGGGATCACCGTAAGAGAACTGGCAGACCGCTTTATTAAAGAATATTATACCGATGCCAAAGGTCTTGGAGTAAAAGAAGCGGACGTTCATCCCAGAGCAACCGATGTCATTCCTCAAATTATCAAAATGTGCGAAACCTTGATTGAGAAAGGGTATGCTTACGAAGTAAATGGTGACGTTTATTTTGAAACTAAAAAGTTTAAAAATTACGGAAAGCTCTCTCATCAGCCCTTGGAAGACCTGGAAGCAGGCGCCAGAATCAACGTGAATGAAGATAAAAAGGACCCTATGGACTTTGCTATTTGGAAAGCGAAAAAAGAAGGAGAACCGGCTTGGGAATGTCCTTGGGGAGAAGGTCGTCCCGGTTGGCATATCGAATGCAGTGCCATGGTGAATGAATACTTAGGTAAAACCATTGATATTCATTGCGGCGGTAAAGATTTGTCTTTCCCTCATCACGAAAACGAAATTGCACAGTCTGAAGCGGCAAACGGTGTTCCTTTCGCAAACTACTGGATGCATAATGGCTACATCAATATTGATAACAGAAAAATGTCTAAATCTCTTGGCAATTTCTTCACCGTTCGTGACTTAGCGGAAAAATTCCCCTATGATGTACTTCGTTTCTTTATGCTGTCTGCACATTACAGAAGTCCGATCAACTTCTCTGATGAACTGTTGGAACAGGCGAAAACAGGCTTAGGAAGAATTGTAACCTGTATGAAAAACCTGGAATTCTTATCCGATAAAGTGGCGGACACTGCGATTACTGCAGAAGAACAGGCATCCTTGGATTCCTACCGTGAAAAATTCATCACCGCAATGGATGACGATTTAAACACTGCAGAAGCTATCGGTATCATTTTTGAACTGGTTCGAGAAATCAACACCAAAACCAAAGAAAATGCCACCAAGGGTTACGTGGAAGCTGCAAAAGCGATTCTTTTGGAATTAACCGGTGTATTGAACATTGCAAGAGAAGAAGAATCATCTGATGTGGATGTGGCTTTGATTGAAGAAAAAATTGCAGAACGAACTCAAGCAAAAAAAGAAAAGAATTTTGCCCGTGCAGATGAAATTCGTGCAGAGCTTCTTGCTATGGGAATTGTGATTGAAGATACTCGCGAAGGAGTAAAATGGCATAAAGCAGATTAGTTTTTTAAAAATCTGCCGAAAAATGAAAGAATTTCCTAAAAATACTTGAAAATTTATTGATTATAGTGTATAATAATATGCGAAAATCAAAACGTGTTCTTGAAAGAAGGTGAAGTGAATGCCTGCAGAATTAATGACAACTGTTACAACTTTTCTGCCGCTGATTTTAATGTTAGTTTTTTTCTATCTGTTAATCATATTGCCCGATAAGAAAAGAAAGAAAAAACATAATGAAATGGTTGCTTCGTTAGAAAAAGGTAATAAGATCATCAGCATTGGCGGTATTGAAGGTAAGGTGGTTCAAATAAAAGATACTACTATTATCATTGAAACCGGCAAAAGTAGTGAAAATGAAAAAAGCACTCTTACTTTACACAAATGGGCAATCAAAGAAGTAAGACAATCAGAAAAAGCATAGTTTCATTCCATCACGCATAAGATATGATATCTAATATCATAAGGAGTGATAGAGAATGAATGGTTCCGAAAGAGAAGGTGTTTCTTCCGTGAGTAAACGGGCGATTGGTGCAGCCATCACAGGCTGGCTGTTTTTAATCAGTACGGTGGCGATTTCGGCACTCGTCTTTTATGTTTTCACCTTACCCATAGAGTACGCGCCTTGGATAGTCGGAATCCTTACCTATCTGGCAGCCTTTATCACCGGCTATCGCGGAGCAAAGCGTGCCAAGAGAAAAGGTTTTGTCAATGGATTTTGGGCTGGAGTTATTTTCATTCTGGGGTATTTTATCCTTAGTTTGATTGTGAAAAAAACTCTCCGCATTCCAAACAGTTTGATTCTTTTGATTTTGTCAATGATTGGCGGAATCTTCGGAATAAATGCGAAAAAAACAAAACGCAAAAGATAAGAAAGGAATTAACCATTATGAAACAGATTAAAACCTTAACTACTAAAAATTTAGCTGAAAACTTAGCAAAAAAAGGTTGTGGCGAATGCCAGACTTCTTGTCAGTCTGCTTGCAAAACTTCTTGCACCGTTGCAAACCAGAAATGCGAACAGAAATAATTTCGTTATGTGCATAAAAAAAGACGGGAATTCCCGTCTTTTTTTGTAGGAGGGTACTCTGATGGAAAAAGAGGAACTGAGAAAAAACTTGCGGGAACGGAGAAATCAATTGCTTCAAAAAGAAGAAAAATCGCATTGTATCACAAATCACGTTGTTTCTTCTTTGGTATTTCAAAACGCTTCAACCGTGATGCTGTATCGAAGTACAAAAGGGGAGGCAGATACCGGAGAATTATGGGAACAATGTCAGAAAATGGGGAAAACCTGCCTGTTTCCCAAATGTGTTTCCAAAACGGAAATGATTGCCGTTTTAGCAACGGGAGAAAATGATTTTTCAGTTTCCAAATTTGGTATTTTGGAACCAATTTCCAACGAAATGTTTCCCAAAGACAAAATTGATTTGGTGATTGTGCCTGCTGTTGGTTTCGATCAAAAGAATTATCGTGTGGGTTACGGAGGCGGTTTTTATGACCGTTATCTTGCAGATTATGTCGGAAATACCATGGGTTTGTGCTTTTCTGAATTGATTACGGAGACTGTTTTTCCGAATGAATGGGATATTCCCGTTATGTTTGTTGCCACCGAAGAGGGACTTCACCCAAAAGAAAATGAAGAAATCTCTTGCAAAATGAAATTTGGTTTAGTATAATAAAGAAAAGGAGTTGATATCCGTGAGAGAAGCCTATGAAATGACTATTGCAGGATGCACAAGAGAGTTAGTGTTGTGCCCTATTGGAGAAAACTTAAATATCGGAGCCTTTATTATGTTCGGTGATGTGGAGTTAACAGAAAACTGTGCCAGAGAACTGTTAAAAAAAGCACCTGAACATGATGTTTTGGTAACCGCAGAAGCTAAGGGGATTCCGTTGATTTGCGAAATGGCACGTCAGGAAGGTGTTAATCATTATGTGGTTGCCAGAAAAGGGCCCAAACTGTATATGAAAAATTTGATTACTACAGATGTGGATTCAATTACCACTGCAAAAACTCAGATTCTCTGTATCGGTGAAAGAGAAACCAAGATGCTTCAAGGCAAACGGGTATTAATTGTGGATGATGTCATCAGCACAGGAGAATCTCTTCATGCTTTGGAAAAACTCGTGACCTTGGCAGGCGGTAATATTGTGGGTAAAATGGCAGTCTTAGCAGAAGGCGACGCTATTGGAAATCCTGATTATATTTACTTAGAACCGCTTCCGCTTTTTGACGGGGAAGGAAATCCTATCAAAAAATAATATCAATCAAACAACAAACTGTTGCGCAAGCAACAGTTTTTTTATGGTTTCGTTTCCTGATTTTGTTCGGCTTCTTCCTCTTTTAACAGAAGATAGGCATCAATTCTGCCGGTTTCTAAGAATAAATTCCAGAAAAAGTTCTCGTTGTTATTGCCGGTTTTATGAGTTTGGTTTCGGGTTCTTTTTTTAGAAAGCATATCTTCTGTCTCCTTTTTATTTTGGTAGTAATATTCTTTCCGTGTGGGGCTCTTTTTATAACAAAACGAATGATTTGGCATATCTTGTAAATGAAAGGGGGCGACACCATGAAAGGCGATACCTCATTATTATTCTTTATTTTAGTGTTCTTATTATTGTTCTATTAAAACATATTGGGAAAAGGGACGGCATATACTGTAACAGAAACACTAAGAAACTATAAAAAGCGGTTTATGCCGTGCCCCTTTTTTTTAAAAAAAGGAGGAGACTTTTATGTCAAGCTGGGAAGAACTTTTTCGTGGGATGGATCAAGGTAAGGTGAAATCTGCTATGGAAAGAGCAAAGGCGTTATCAGAAAATCCAACCGTTCAGCAGGCATTTGCCCGGATGGACCAGAAAGAAATTGCCAATATGATCCGATCATTGTCCGAACAGGATAAAAACCGGTTGTTGAAAAGTTTATTTCAATCCAAAAACAAGGATTTTCTTGAGATCATTGATCGATTGAAATGAGAAGGAGATGTGAGCAAATAAGATGGCAGAGCTGGATAAAAATCTTTTGATGGGGATGCTGCAAAATTTACTGGGAGACAACGGCAACGATAGTGCTCCAAAGGAAAATTCAGATTTCCAGCCTTTGGAGTCCGAAAATAAAACGGTATCTTTGCCTGTTTCTTCTTCTCCAAAAGAGATGGATGATTTTATCAATACAGCAGAAATGATGAGTAAGTTTACTGATTTGATGGGAAAATTCCGTCAGGCAAGTAATACACAGGAGGCTGCACTGTTATCTGCTCTTCGTCCTTATCTTCGATCGTCCCGTCAGCCGAAAGTGGACACGATGCTTCGGGCATTGCAGGCATACCGTGTGTTTTCTGAAATGAAAAAAAGCAATTCAAAAGATACATAGGGACAGGAGAGATGGGGAATGTATCAGTCAATTCCCAAACGGGTTTATACTACGAAGGAAAGCGCTATGCCAAAAATACCGATACAAAGGTCGGTTTGTGCAGATCGAACAGAAAATTATTTCGCGTCGGAATTACCTAAAAAATCAAAATTGTCAAAACTTCCGAAAAATATAGAGACGGATGATTTGCTTTTAATCGGATTGTTATTGTTACTCATTTCCGAAGAAGGGGATAATCAGCTGTTAATTGCTGTTGTGGCATTTTTGTTGTTTTCGTGAGTTTTTTTCATAAGAAAGTATATTTTCATTTGAAAAAGCCAATAGTAAGAGTGAAAAGAATGTTCTTTTCAAAAACGAAACTATTAAAAAACAAGGAGGCATTTTCTTATGAATCAGGCAAATCATGCTATCAAATGCACCGTGCAGCAGTGTAAACATCATTGCAATTCCGAAAATTACTGTTCTTTGGATTGCGTTACCATCGGTACTCACGAAATGAACCCTGCTATGGATCAGTGTACTGACTGTAAATCTTTCGCAAAGAAATAAGTTTTCGGGTTGAAAAAAATAACGAAAACAAACAAGAAACACCATTCATACTTTTTTCATCCTTTTTTTACTACGGCATTCTGACACGAAAAAGCAGAATGTAACATTCCGGGAAAAAGAACGGCTTTTTTTAAAAAAAGAAAGCGGTTCTTTTTCTTTTTGATGACATTATGAAATTTCCTCTATACAAAATGAAAAATATATGGTATACTTCATGTGTAAAAAAGGAGGAGCAAAATATGAAACTCATTTCCTGGAACGTAAACGGACTTCGTGCGTGTCTAACCAAAGGTTTTTTAGATTTCTTTTCTTCGGAAAATGCAGATATTTTCTGTATTCAGGAAACGAAAATGCAAGAGGGACAGGCAGAACTTAGCTTAGATGGCTATCATCAGTATTGGCATAGCGCCGAGAAAAAAGGGTATAGCGGAACGGCTGTATTTACGAAAGAAAAACCCTTAAGTGTTACTTACGGCATTGGAGATCAACACAACGATGAGGGCAGGGTAATTACTTTGGAATTTGATAATTTTTACCTAGTGAATTGTTATACTCCAAATGCTCAGCAGGAATTAAAACGACTGGATTACCGTATGGAATTTGAAGACGATTTTCGTTCCTATTTAAAAAGTTTACAAAAACCTGTGATTCTATGTGGTGACTTAAACGTTGCCCACCAGGAAATTGACTTAAAAAACCCCAAAACCAACCGTCAGAATGCAGGATTCTCCGATGAAGAACGTGGTAAAATGACTGAGCTTTTGTCATCTGGCTTTTCCGACACGTTCCGTACTCTTTATCCCGATAAAACCGATGCATACACCTGGTGGTCTTATCGGTTTTCGGCAAGAGCTAAAAACGTGGGATGGCGGATTGACTATTTTATCGTTTCTTCTTCTGTAATGAACAAAGTTTCCGACAGTGTAATTTATCCCGAAGTGATGGGAAGTGACCATTGTCCCATCGGTTTGATTATAAATTTGTGAGAAAAATAAAAAAATTCAAAAAAACTATTGAAATTTAAAAAAAAATGTAGTAAGATATAACCAACAATATTAGGAGGTGTTTTCCAATGGCTTTTAAAATTACTGACGAATGCATCAGCTGTGGTGCATGTGAAGCGGAATGCCCGGTAAGCTGTATTACCGCAGGTGACAGCAAATATGAAATTGATGCAGATGCTTGTATCGATTGCGGTACTTGCGCAGGCGTTTGCCCCGTAGGTGCTCCTGTTGAAGGCTAATCCCAAACATAAAAAACCGTAAGAGTTTTGCTCTTACGGTTTTTTGTTTTGTTATCAATTATTCCAACGTCATTTGTTCATAGGGAAGTACTTCAAACCCAAAGCTTCGGTACAGTTTTTTGGCGCCTTCGTTTTCTTCGGTCACTTCCAGACGGAATCGTTTGGTATTTTCTTGGTATTCGTTTAATATCCACTCTAGTGCCTGTTTTCCAAGTCCCTGATTGCGATACATTTCTTTCACGTAAAGCTCTTCAATCCAGACTACCATTCCGCCCACCTCGTTGGAATAGGTGAAAGATAACAACACATATCCCAATGTGTTTTCGCCATCCGCCATCACAAGTCCCCGAAGATAAGGAGAACCTTTTACGGCAAGGTCAAAGGTGGTTTTCATATCTTCTTTTTTGATTTCGTGGCAAACGGCAGGAGAGGAGAAAAAGTCACGGCACATAGCGTAAAACTCAGTTTCGTGTTCAGGTTTAAAATCCAACAGCATCATATCACAAATCCTCCGTTAGAACTTAACATCTGACCTGTGATAAATTTCGCCTTATCAGATACCAAAAAGCTGACAGCTTCTGCAATATCGCGGGGAGTTCCTAAGGTGCCCAAAGGAGTTTCTTCTGCCAAATCGGCTAAATCATCTTCGGTAAAATCGTTTAACATATCAGTTTTGATAATGCCGGGAGCCACACAGTTCACTCGGATGTTGCAGGGTGCCACTTCTTTTGCAAGTGCCTTGGTAAAACCAATAACTCCTGCTTTTGCGGCAGAATAATGCACTTCACAAGAGGCACCAACCATTCCCCAGATGGAGGAAATATTTAAGATGGCACCGCATTTTTTGTGAATCATATGAGGGAGTACTGCTTTGGTTACCAAAAACATACTTTTTAAGTTGGTATCCATCATAGTGTCCCAGTCTGCTTCCGTAATATCAGTAAACAGTTTCTGCTGAGCGATACCTGCATTATTTACCAACACATCAATTTTTCCGTATTTTTTGGTAATATCTTCTATCATTTTTGATACTTCTGAGGAATTGGAAACATCTGCAAGGTATCCCATTTGGGTTTCGGTATTTTCTATTACGGTATTTTTACTGTTGGCAATGACAAAGTAACCGTCTTCTTGCAGTTTTTTTGCGATTTCTTTTCCGATTCCACGACCAGCACCGGTCACTAACGCAATCTGTTTCATAGCGGTAAACGCTCCGTTCTTTTTGGTTCTTTTGGTATCATTTCATACCATAATCATACCATATTCCAAAATAATTGTCAAGCAGAGCAGAGGAACAAATTGACCGTCAGCATTGCAAGGAATATGACAATCATATCAGCACATAATCCTAACAGTAGTGGCAATTTCGTTTTCTTGACACGGGTTACGGCAAAATAGACGGTAACGGTGTAAATGGTGGTTTCGGTGGAAGCACAAATCACCGATGCTAAAAGTCCTTCGTAGCTATCTGCACCAAACTTTTCTAAAATATCGGTTAAGAGCACCATGGCACCGCTTCCCGAAATGGGACGCACTAAAATCAGTTCTCCTATACCATCAGGGATTTTTAAAAAATGAAAAAGAGGGGAAAGTAATTTTAAAAAGAAAGACAATGCCCCCGATTCTCTGAAAACGGCAATGGATACCATAATGGCAAGAATATTCGGTGTGATTTTCACAATTGCCGAAAATCCTTCTTTAGCTCCCTTTGTAAATGCGGAAAGGGAGTCTCTTTTTTTTAGAAAAGAAATCAAAAATAAGCTGAGAAAAAACAGAGGAAGCACACTGTTTGATAACGCAGAAATCATAACGATGTCCTCCATTTCTGATAGGAAAGAGCCAATTTACATAAAAACAGAGCAGATATCAGTCCCAAAAATCCTGTAACGAGAACAGGAATTACCACGGCAGAGGGGGAAACCGAGCCTGCCATGGCACGAAGACCGATCACCGTGGTGGGAATCAGTTGAACAGAGCAAGTGTTAAACAAAATAAAACGGCACATATCAGGGGTGGGATATCCGTCCGATTTTACCTCTTTATCCAGTTCTTCCATAGCGGCAAGACCGGAGGGGGTTGCCGCATTGCCGATGCCTAACATGTTTGCCGAAATGTTTACCGATATTTTTTGCAAAGTTTTTTGATTTTTTGTCTTGAAAATTTTTGCAAGAATTGGAGATAGTAGTTTGGATAACAATCTTGTCAATCCGATTTCCTCTGCAATTTTTATCATCCCTGAGAAAAATGCGGTTAAGAATAACAACTTCAGCACAAAAGATGCGCAGTTTGCGGTGGCAGTGGTAATGATGTTGGTTAGTTGCCCTAAATTATGGTTGATTGCCAGAAAAATAATTCCCCATATCCAGAAAAACGAAATCACATATCCCATAAAAAAATCACCGAAGTTCCTTTCATTTCATGTTATGAAGGACAACTTCGGTGATATGTATTTTTTGATATTTTTGTATCGAAAAACTATTTTCCGATGCAGAAGTTTTTAAAAATATTGTCAATGACCTCATCGTTGACGGTGGTACCTGTGATTTCGCCTAAGTAAGATGCGGCATCTTCCAGATCAATGGAACAGATGTCGGCTTCCAGGTTCATTTTCAAGGTGGAAATCGCTCTGGTAAGACTTTCTTCCGCCATTAAAAGTGCCTGATAATGACGTTCAGAGAACAGTGTTTCTTCTGATTCTGATTGTTCCAATCTTGCTTCGATATCTTCTTTGATGCCGTCCAACAGTTCTGATATACCCTCATTGTTTTTAGCACTGATGCAGTATACTTTTTTGCCGAAATCATCGGGAATTTTTGGAGTATTCAAATCGGTTTTATTATAAATCACCACCGTATGAGAGGGTAGTTTTTTGATATATTCTGTTTCCTCAGCGTCCAATTCTTTGGATGCATCCAGAAGATAGAGAATATAGTCCACCTGCTCAATATATTGGTAGGATTTTAAAATTCCTGCCTGCTCCACAATGTCACTGCTTTCACGAAGCCCTGCGGTGTCAGCAATGTTCATCATATAACCGCCAATATCAATCCGCTCGGTGATGACATCACGGGTGGTGCCTTCAATATCGGTAACAATGGCGCGGTCTTCTTCTAAAATGGCGTTTAAAAGAGACGATTTTCCCACGTTGGGCTTTCCGCAGATTGCGGCGGTGAAACCATCTTTTAAAATTTTCCCTTTATCGTAGCTGGTGAGCAGGGAAGAAATATCCTTTAAAATCACTTCCAGACGGGATAAAATCACGTCGTTGTGGTTACCGCCTGTTTCATCGGGAAAATCGTTTCCTGCCAAAATATGCATAATTTCCGTCATAATGCGGCTTCTTAATCCGTCAATTTTATGGCGAAGTTTTCCATCTAAGTTTTCCTGTGCCATTAAGAGTGCAGACTTGGTTTCGGCGCCAATAGCATCAATCACTGCTTCTGCCTGGGTCAGGTCCATTTTTCCGTTCAAAAAGGCACGTTTGGTGAATTCGCCTTTTTCAGCAAGACGGGCGCCGTTTTTTAAGAGTTCTCTCATCACACATTCGGTCACGGTTTTCCCGCCGTGACAGTAAAACTCCACGGTATCTTCTCCTGTGTAGGACTTGGGTGCAAGCATTTTTACCGCCAGACAATCATCTAAAATGTTGCCGTCTTTGTCACGGATTTTGCCGTAAACCAAACTTCTGTCGGCAGCTTTTGACAATTTTCCACCAAACAGAGTATCTCCGATTGCCACGGCATTTTCACCGCTTAAACGGATGACGGATACGGCACTTTGTATATTTTTGGTTGCAGGAGCTGCAATGGTATCATAAAACATAGATGGTTTAGACCTTTCTTGTATCGGTTCGGTTATTCGGTGTAGTGCCAAGGGCTGATGTAAACTGCATTTTCTTCTGCATTCCAGCTCACTTTATCATCGGAAAAAGCAGAAATCATAGCTCTGAGCGGTACGTAATCCTGACCGTCTTTTACCAGAGTGGGAGCGGCAAGGGTGATGGCATAATCATCACTATACATTACGTTGTCTCCGGGATAGTAATAAGTCCATTTTTCTGTTACCGGGTCGGAAAAAACAATCATTTGGGTTTCTTCATCCCAGAAATAGCTGGTTCTTAACCAGTTCATCAAAGGTTCTAAGGGAACGTAGATGGTTCCATTTTCGTTTAAGATGGGAGCTGTGTTATCAAAATCAAGTAGTTCACGGCTATAGTCGGATTTGTATACGATGCTGAGACTTCCGTCAGGTGCCGGCAGGATAATATCGTCATCAACGGAATCACTATATTCATCCTTGTAGGTTTCACCGTTTTCAATTTTTTCTGCTAACCAATCAATTTCATCCTGAAGAGAATCAGCTATACATTTGTATACGGACACATTGTTTTCTTCCGTTAGGTTGGGGAAGGAAATATTCTGAAGTCTACTGATGCTTTCACGTTTCTGATTGTAATGCAGGCGGATTTCAAATGCAAAATCTTCTTCATAATCTGCAGTACCGTCTGCAAGTTTGGAAATGGCATTGATATCAAAGTCCAAATGAATGTCGCTGTTTATTTCGGTGATATATCCTTGGGGATTTACGGTGAAGGTCACGCGGATACCGTCTTCTCCTATCAGACGCACATTATCAAGCAGTGTCAATATGATTTCTGCTCCTAATCTCATTTGAGAAACTGCATCGGGGTCCTCGGGAAGCTGGGGTAATGTCGGGATATCTTTCATAATTTCTTCTGGATAAATGGTGGTATAATAAGTGGTGATGGCATTCCAGAGCTTTGCAATTTCATCTCTGGCTTCAGGGCTATCAAAATAGGTCATCACAGCGGAGCGTAGGAGTGCTTTGAAATCCTGATCAGATATTACCAAAGAATATGTGTTGTTAGATTTGGTCACCAATTGGGGAGCATCGCTCATATAAGCAGCGTATCCCTTCAAACAATTGAACATATTGTCGTTTAATTGCAATGCATCGGCAATTGAGGTGTTAAAGTTATAGTTGGGCGTATAGTCTGGTGCAACAAATTCCTTCTCAAAGTATTGAGCGTTTAGACGAGCAAATTCTTCTTCTTTTTCGGCTAATTGAGCGATATCAGCAGTATCTACGGTGCAATAAGTAGCATCTTCGTACTGATGGGGTAACATTGCTTTAAACAGGGTGGGAATTTTAAAAATGGTTTTGGTTTGACCGTCTTTTACAGATGCATAAATTTCACCTGAGAAATTCATATCGTCTGAAAGGATGGAATACTGTGCTTTGGTAGTAGCTGCTTCTCCCTGAATCATTTGTTCGGTGGTAGCTTCTAAGCGAAAAGAGGAGAGCATATTCAAAATACTTTGCAGATTGACATCCATTTCTTCTTGAATTTGAGAGGGAAGGGTAATCTTCATGTTACCCGACAGCAGCTCTTTAGTTTTGACAGAAGTCATCTGTACATCTTTTTGTAATGCAGCCATCAGGGATAACTCCTCAGAAGAGCATCCGGTGAATAACAGAATGCAAATCATGGAAAGGATTAACGCAACAAATCTTTTTGTCATAGGAAATACCTGCCTTTCTGAAATTTTTGTCGGATTTATCACGGTGTTAACCGCTTATTTATATTATATCATATAACCAAGAAATGTCAATATAGAAAAAGACATGCCCCATAATTTTGGGACATGCCTTTTTTTCTTAGGAATCTTGTGCTTTGGTGACAGATTGGATATCCTGAGAAATCTTTTCTAATGTGGTTGAAATTTTCTCCAGCTTTTCAGCCTGACTATCAACAATCGACATTAGCCTTTCTTCTCGTTCTCTGGATTCCTTTTGATAGGTAAAAAATAACCAGATAAAAAGCGCGGCAAATACGCCTTGCCCCATCACAAGCTCCAAAAGTGCTTGTAAATCCACGGCTTACTCCTTTTCGTAACTTTTCAGAAGTTTTTTGTATAGGTCTTTGCGGTAGGGGTGCTGATCCAACAATGTGAATACAGCAGCAGAATTGTCTAACCCCCATTTGTCGGAAAGCAATTCTTTGAGAGTAGATAATTCATCTGTTGGAGTGATATTAAGATGTTTTAGCACGCCCTTTGAAATTGCCGAGGCAAATATTTCCGGATTATTTCTCAACAGAGCGGCATCTGTGGGGTCATCCAAAAAAGCAGTTTCCACTAAAATGGCAGGGCAGACGGTTTCTCTGAGTACCAGCAGATTAGCTTCCTTCACACCTCGAGAGCGTAAGGATAAGTCCTTTGTTAATGATTGCAGGACGGCTGATGCCAGTTGCTCTGCCTGCCCTCCTTTTTGAACAACCAGAACCTCTGTGCCTGTTCCGCCGCCTGCGTTGCAGTGAATTGAAATAAAATAATCACAGGTTTCATTGTTGGGAATTTCAGCTCGTTTTTTTAAACTGCTGTTGACAGAATTGCCCAGATTCTCGGTTTCACTTTTTCTGGTCATCACGGTTTGAATCCCATTAGATTGCAGTTTTTGTTGAAGTAACACAGCAATCCGATAAGTGATGTCTTGTTCTCTTAGACCGTTCGCTTGAGCACCTGTATCCCAGCCGGAATGATTGTGACCTGCGTCAATACAAATTTTCACATATAACACCTCCTTCAATCGTAAGAAAAAGCGACCTTTTATTTGTCCCGTGTTATTATGAGCAAAATACTGCGAATAGTCAAGAAAAATACAGAGAATTGATAGGAATCAGGTCTTTTTGTAAAATTTAGAAATAAAGGTTGCTTTTTTCTTAATATAATGATATAATATATACTGATATTTTATGAACCAAACTAAGGAGGGTGCACCGTGTTTGAAAAAGTGGATGTGCTTGGCGCGCAAATTTCCAATGCTACCATTTCGGAAATTGTTTCAGAAATTATTTCTCGCATCAAAAATGGAGAAAACACCGTGGTGTATACCCCGAATTCTGAAATTATTGAGCAGTTCAGAAAAGATGAAAATTTGATGAACCTTTTAAATTCTGCCGACATTTTAACTGCGGACGGCATCGGCGTGGTGAAGGGAGCCAAAATGTTGGGCACACCTTTAAAGGAACGTGCCGCCGGGTATGATATTGCTTGTCAGCTTTTGGAAGAAGGTGCCAAAGAGGGAATCCGGCTTTATCTGTTTGGATCCCGTGAAGAGGTCTGCGCTCTTGCCAAAGACAATATTTTAAAAAAATATCCGGGGATTCAAATTGTGGGAACCCAGAACGGTTATTTTAAAGAACCGGTGGGCGAAAAAATTGCCCGGGCAAATCCCCAGGTGGTTTTTGTTTGTCTGGGTGCCAGAAAGCAGGAAGAATGGATTTATGAGAATAAGCATTTGTTTTCCGGCACAACTTTCTTAGGTATCGGCGGCAGTATGGATGTGTTTGCAGGTGTGGTAAAACGTGCACCGGATATTTTCATTAAATTGCATCTGGAATGGTTTTACCGTTTGTGCAAACAACCCAGTCGTTTTGTCAGAATGTTGGCATTACCCAGATTTTTATGGCAAATCATTTTAGAAAAGAGGAGACGCAAACGTCTTATCAAACAAAACAAACGAAAAGGAGCGTAAACATATGTTAAAAGTCATTTTAATTTCTCACACGCCCAATCCTGAAAAAGTGGTGGCTGCTGCTGCTAAAATGTGTTATTCCAACAGTGGTGCTGAAAATATTTTAGATAAACTGGATGAAGAAAAAACCACCAAATTTTTAGAACATTTAACCGCTTTAGGACACGAGAGTCCTTTAGAACATATCACATTTACCTTTGCAGTGGAAGGCGTAAGCCGTTCGTTGCTGGCTCAGCTGACCCGTCACAGAATGGCATCTTACAGCGTAAAATCTCAGCGGTATGTAGAGGAAGCAAACTATGAATATATCACGCCGCCCGAGATTGCTGAAGATCCCGCTGCAAAGGCGCTCTATGATAAAACAATGGCACAAATCGGCGAAGCATACGAAAAACTGACTGATGTGTTATATCAGAAACACGTTGCCACAATGGATGAAAAAGCGGCGAAGAAAAAAGCCATTGAAGATGCTCGTTTTGTGCTTCCCAATGCTTGTGAAACCAAACTTGTTATGACCTTTAACGCAAGAAGCTTACTCAATTTCTTTCAGCATCGTTGTTGTAACCGTGCGCAGTGGGAAATTCAGGCATTGGCTGATGCTATTTTATGGAAAGTTCGTGAAGTAGCTCCTGTGATTTTCTCTCACGCCGGACCCAAATGTGTGAATGGTGTTTGTCCGGAAGGCAGTATGAGTTGCGGTAAACGCAAAGAGATGCAAGAGCGTTATCTGGTAAAGTAAAAAGGAGAACGATTTATGGAGCTTATAATAGCCCTGTTTTTCGGTATCATCCAAGGGGCAACGGAGTTTTTACCGATTTCCGGCGGCGGCCATCTTGCGATGATACAAAATTATAATCAAACAGTGTTTGGAGCGGAGCTTTTTTCACCTACACTGAGTTTTGATATTATGCTGCGCCTTGGTACGCTTGCTGCCATCATATTTGTGTTCTATTCGGATATCAAACGTATCGGGCGAGAGTTTATGATGTGTATCGGAGACATTATTCACAAGCGTTTTTCCATACATACCAACAGGCCGTATCGTCAACTGCTTTATATGCTGGTGGTAACCACATCATTTTTGGTACCTGCAGTGTTCTTGATGGATTATATGGAAATGAATTTTTCCAAGCTCAGCGTCATAGCCTTTACGCTGATGGTGACGGGGATTTGTAATCTGTTCATTGATTCCATCGGAACCGGAAGACGAAGAAAATCGGTAAATCAAGCGGATAGCGGTGAGACGGTTGTGGTAGAAGCAGAGTCCAAGGAAGAAAAACGTTCAGCGATTTTGTCATCTTTAGAGGCAGACGGTCCTAAAGATGTGTTGAAAAAAGGAGCGGTAGTGGGTGCTTTTCAGTTGGCATCCGTGATTCCGGGAATTTCCCGCTGCTCTTTAACGGTTATGGGTGGTCTTTTAGCGGGCTTTCGCAGAGATTTCACTGTAAAATATGCATTTTTAGCTACCATTCCTGTTTTAACCGTGAAAATTCTGATGCAAACGGTTACCGTGATTCGAGATGGGATTGTGATTAATTGGATTCCCTATCTTTTGGGAATGATAGCAGCCTTTGCCAGCGGCGTGTTTTTTATTGGCGTTATGCGAAAAGCGGTGCGCAGAAACTGGTGTAAGCGCTTTGGCATTTATTGTTTGATTTTAGGCGTGTTTATTACGATGATACAACTTAGAGGATAGAAAGGATTTTATTTCATGGCAACGAAGAAAAGAAAAAAATCAACTCCGGCAAGACGAAAATCCCGTACTGCTTCCAAAAAGAAATCCGCTCAGTTGAAGTTGGATCCCAGGGTTTCTTTTTTTCTGAAAGTCGTGGGCGGTTTCGCTTTGATTGTATATTTGTTTTTTAGTGTATTCAGTTCTTCCGCAGGGGGATTGGGTTCTCTTGTAAAGTGGCTCCTTTGTGCGTTTGTTGGCGACGGAGTATATTATGTGCCGATTCTTTTGGTGTATATTATGATTATGAATCTGATCTACATCAAAACCGGAGAATCCCGTGGAAAAATTATCACTGCATTTGTAATGATGCCCGTGATTGCAATGGCAGGTCACGTGTTGCATGACTGTGAAGTGGCAGACTTATCATTAAAGGCCTGGGGAACCATTATGCAAGAAGCTCAGCTTGGAAATAACGGCGGCTTGTTAGGCTCTTATCTGGGCAGCATCGTAACCGGTTTATTGGGATGGGCAGACAAAGTGTTTGTAGTGCTTGTTCTTTTAGGCGGATTATTTGTGATGTTCAATGAAATTATCGGTACCGTATTCGGGAAGTTTACAGAATGGTTCCGCAAAACATTTTTGCAGAAAAAAACTTCCAAAATATTCCGTGTACCCGGTGTGGAAACCGATAAAGTTCGATCTGATGAAGTGATTCGGGAAGAAATTAAGAGAAACACCCTGGATGTTGATATCACGATGGACATTGCCGAAAATGCAGATGTGATCATCGAAAAATTTGCGACGCCCGAAGATGATCTGAAAGATCCTGAGTTGATGTCTGCAACTTCTGCACAATCGGAACCCAATAAAAAACCTGCGCTTTCCAATCAGGAAATTGCAAGTGTAGCCCAGGAATTG
Source organism: Oscillospiraceae bacterium (assembly GCA_015068645.1). Lineage (NCBI taxonomy): Bacteria > Bacillati > Bacillota > Clostridia > Eubacteriales > Oscillospiraceae > Oscillospiraceae bacterium. The sequence goes on along the minus strand of SVKD01000009.1, from coordinate 47,744 downwards.
AATGAAGCAAAAGAGCAAGAGGTGAAGGAATATATATATCCTTCTATTGATTTTCTGAATAAAGGAATCAATCGCCCCACCGGTTTAACCAAAGAAGAATTGAATGAAAATGCAATTCGTTTGGTTACCACACTGCGGGAATTTGGCGTGGAGGCAGAAGTGGTAAGCGTTCAGGAAGGTCCTTCTGTTACCCGATATGAAATCCGTCCTCAGGTTGGGGTAAAGATTTCTAAAATTATGGGTCTTAGCGATGATATTGCACTTCGTATGGCGGCAAAAGGAATTCGTATTGCTCCTGTTCCCGGGAAAACCGTAATCGGGGTGGAAATTGCCAATCAGAAGGTTATGCCTGTATTTGTGCGTGATGTCATAGCCTCCAGTGAATTTATGGAGCATAAATCCAAGGTATCTTTTGCAGTTGGGAAAGACATTGCAGGTACTACCGTGGTTGGGGATATTGCCAAAATGCCCCATTGTCTGATTGCAGGGGCTACCGGTTCCGGTAAGAGTGTGTGCATTAACTCTTTGATTACTTCTATCTTGTATAAAGCAAGTCCGGAAGAAGTAAAAATGATTATGATTGACCCCAAAGTGGTGGAATTATCTGTTTATAACGGGATTCCACATCTTTTGATTCCTGTGGTAACTGACCCCAGAAAAGCGGCAGGTGCCTTAAACTGGGCAGTTATGGAAATGCTCAACCGTTATAATCTGTTTGAAAAAGCCAATGTTCGTGATTTGGATAGCTACAATGAGCATCAGGTTGCAAACGGCGAAAATCCGTTGCCTAAAATCGTCATCATCGTGGACGAGCTTGCCGATTTGATGATGGCATCCCCAAAAGAAGTGGAAGAATATATCTGCCGTCTGGCGCAGCTTGCCAGAGCAGCAGGTATGCATTTAATTATTGCAACTCAGCGTCCCTCTGTTGATGTTATCACCGGTCTGATTAAAGCAAATATGCCTTCTCGTATTGCATTTGCCGTGTCTTCTCAGATTGACTCCAGAACCATTCTGGATATGGGCGGTGCGGAAAAACTTCTGGGGAAAGGGGATATGCTTTATGCACCCATTGGCGAATCTAAACCCATTCGTGTGCAGGGAGCTCTGATCACCGATAAAGAAGTGGAACAGATTGTGGATTTCTTAAAACAGAATACAGAAGCAAATTACGATGACGATGTAATTTCTCATATTGAAACTGCAGGTGCCAAAGACGGTCCTTCCGCCACTTCCGATGCAGGAGATGCAGACCAAATGTTGCCGGACTGTATCGAATTTGTGGTAGAACTTGGGGAAGCATCTGTGTCCAAATTACAGCGTCGGTTTAAACTTGGCTATTCCAGAGCTGCAAGAATTGTGGACCAGATGGAAGAACGAGGCATTGTTGGTCCCTCTGAGGGCAGCAAACCCAGACAGGTGTTAATTACCAAAGAACAGTATTACGAAATGAAATTAAATGAGGGAATGTAATTCCCGAAAGGAACGATTGTGAAACCCCCCTTTTATTTTGATGGAGCCTTTGGCACCTATTATTCCGAAATTTTTCATACCGATGAGCCTTGCGAATTGGCTAACCTTACTGCTCCTGAGCGTGTAGCCGAAATTCACAGGGCTTATGTTGGTGTGGGTGTAAATGCTATTAAAACAAACACCTTTGGAGTGAATCTTTCGTTAACGGATGAAAAAACGATTGTGGAACTGTTAACAAAAGGCTATCAGATTGCCTGCCGGGCTGTTGAAGATACCAATGTGCAGGTGTTTTGTGATATCGGTTATATTGATGGGGAACAGAGTGAAGCAGAATACAAACGAAACGTGGATGTATTCCTTTCTCTCGGTGCTAAGAATTTTTTGTTTGAAACCTTTCAAGAGTATGGTTCTTTAAGTCGTGTGATTGCTTATCTGAGAGAAAAAGAACCCTCTGCTACTGTTTTGGTATCCTTTAGTGTTTCCCAGGATGGTTACACCAAAAAAGGATACTTTTACAAGAGTTTATTAAAACTGGCGGCGGCAGATGCAGATATCGTGGGATTAAATTGTCAGTGCGGACCCGCCCATTTATATCGGTTGATCAGCCGGCTTGATCTTTCGGAGTATCCCTCTTTTTCTGCGATGCCCAATGCAGGATATCCCCAGGCACTAAATGGCAGAACCGTCTATTCCAATAATATTTCTTATTATAGCGAAAAACTGCTTGCTATCGCTTCTTTGGGTGTTTTTGTGCTTGGTGGTTGTTGCGGTACTACACCCAACCATTTGAAAGCCGTTATTGAGGGAACAATTCCCGAGGCAGAAGCAGTAACTGTTTCGGAGCAGACTGAAAAATCGATACAAAAGAATCGCCTTTTAGAATTGTTTGCAAGCGGGGAAAAGGTGCTTGCCGTGGAAATCGATCCGCCGGTAGACACAGATGTTTCTTTCCTGATGGAAGCTTCCCGACAAATGAAGCATTCAGGTGCCCATCTGATCACGGTGGCAGATTCCCCTTTAGCGCGTACCCGTGCAGACAGTTTGATGCTTTCGGCCAAAATCAAGCGTGAGGTGGAAATTGAGGTGCTTCCACATCTTTCCTGTCGTGATAAAAACTATATTGCGATGAGAAGCGCCCTAATTGGCGCCAATATTGAGCAGCTAAATAATGTGTTGGTAGTCACAGGGGACCCTATTTCCCGTAGTGACGGTGGTGTTTTCCAGTTTAATTCCTACACATTGATGAATCTGATTTCCAACTTAAATCAGGAAATTTTTCCCGAGAATCCTTATACGGTTTGTGGAGCGCTCAATGTGAATGCCCTTCATTTTGAGAAGGAGCTTTCCCGTGCCAAAACCAAAATTGCATCGGGAGCCAAAGTGCTTTTGACACAACCGATCTTTTCAAAGCAGGCAGCCGAAAATTATCGCCGTGCCAAAGAGGATTTGGATTGTTATATACTGGCAGGTATTTTACCGATTGCCGGCTGGAAAAATGCAATGTTCTTAAATAATGAGGTATCGGGCATTGAAATTCCGACTGACTTTATTGAACAGTTGAAAGAACTGTCGCCTGACGAAGTAATTCAGGCATCAGTTGCATATAGTATGAATATGATACATCGCATTTACGATTGTGCCGATGGATTCTATATTATGACGCCTCTTCGAAAAATCGAATTGGTGGCATCGTTGCTTGCCAAAATTAAAGCGTTGAAAGAAGGTTAGTAAAAAATGTTAATTATTTCTGAAAAATTAAACAGCTCCATTCCATCTGTGTTGGAATTTTTCCAAAAGAAGGACGATGATGCATTGATTGAACTCATTAAAAAGCAGGAGAGCGCAGGAGCAACTTATATTGACATCAATACCGCCGTGTTGCAGGACGGGGAGCTGGATGCTATGCTTTATGCCATTGATTTGGTAAAAAAGAACTCCAAACTGGGAATTATGATTGATACTCCCAATGTGAGTGTGGTGCATAAGGCGGTGGAAGCGGCAGAAGGCAGCAACATCATTATCAATTCTGTAACCGTTTCCGAGCGTATTGATGAACTGATGGACTTATTCAAAAGCCATCCTGATATGATGGTGGTGGGATTACCAATTCCCAAAGCTGGGATTCCTCACACAGCGGAAGAACGTGTTCGCTATGCCGGAGAGATTATTGAGAAATTTGCGGCAAACGGAATCGGAGAAGAACGAATTTTCATCGATGTGTTGGTAGAAGCTTTGGCGGTAGGGGACAATAATGCCGCACTTTGCTTAGAAACCTTGCGTCTTTTAAAAGAAACATATCCCAATGTAAAAACCACCGGTGGATTTTCCAATATTTCTTTTGGTTTGCCGAAGCGAATGGTGTTAAACACTGCGTTTTTGGCGATGGCAATGTATCAGGGGTTAGACAGTGCTATTATGGATCCTGCTCCCGATGCTATGAGAAAAAGTTATCGTGCCATCAATGCGTTATTGGGCAAGGATGAGTATTGTATGGATTATATTGATGAAATCCGTGGTACGGAAGAATAAAAATTGCAGAAAAAAAGAATCCCGTTTTCATTATTTGGAGATGGGATTTTTTTGTTTTTTCCTGAAAATGAAAAAATTTTAAAAAATTTCAAAAAAAAGGTTGACAATTTGATTTTAGGGTGATATAATAGCAAAGGTTCAGAAAGTTAAATATATAGCGGGATTGTGTAAGGGTAGCACGACAGACTCTGACTCTGTTTGTGAGGGTTCGAATCCTTCTCCCGCTGCCAGCGAAAGAGCGACTTGCCCGAGGCAAGTCGCTTTTCTATGAGAAAATCTTTTTGTAAACAGGTGAAAGGAAGTTTTTTAACATGGGTATTTTATTATCTGTTTCCGTTGCACTTTTAGCAGGGCTTTTAATGACCAGAGCTTTCAAACCGCTTAAATTGCCTTCTGTTACTGCATATTTAATTGCAGGAGTTTTAATCGGACCTTATTGCATTGGGCAGCTTGGTATTGAAGGATTTGGCTTTTCCAGTCATGAAGCGGTGGAAGCATTAGGATTGGTTTCAAAAGTTGCACTGGGCTTTATTGCATTTTCCATCGGAAATGAATTTCGTGTCAATGAATTAAAGCAAACAGGAAAGCAAGCTCTTGTAATCGGAATTGTGCAGGCGTTGGTAGCTGCATTACTTGTAGATTTAGCATTGTTTGGTGTTCACCTGATGATGCCCGATAAATTATCTGTTTCTCAGGCAATCACCTTAGGAGCAATTGCAACCGCAACCGCTCCTGCTGCAACCTTGATGGTTGTTCGTCAGTATAAGGCAAAAGGGCCTTTAACCAATTTATTGTTACCTATCGTTGCATTAGATGATGCGGTTGGTTTGATTGTATTTGCGGTTTCTTTCGGAATTGCAAAAAGTATGATGGTTGGCCAGCCTGATTTTATTGCAATTATCATTCAACCTTTGTTGGAAATTATTTGTTCTTTAGCCTTAGGTGCTGTGATGGGATGGATTCTTACTCAGCTTGAAAAAATGTTCAATTCCAATACCAACCGTCTGAATATGACCATCACTTTTGTATTTTTAACCGTGGCACTTTCTATGTTGGAAATTCCTGTTGGAGAGTTACATATCACCTTTTCGCCCTTACTGGTATGTATGATGATGGGTACCGTGTTCTGCAATATTTGTCCCTTATCTCACGATTTAATGGAAAAATCAGACAAATGGACATCTCCACTGTTCGCATTGTTTTTTGTCATCAGTGGTGCAGAATTAGAGCTTAATGTGTTTGCCGATTGGGCAATTGTGGTAATTGGGTTGGTATACATTGTGTCTCGTTGTTTAGGTAAATATTACGGAACTTTTATCAGTGCAAAAGCAACCAAATGTTCCACCGAAATTCAGAAATACTTGGGAATTACCTTATTTCCTCAGGCGGGGGTTGCGCTGGGTATGTGTGCTATTGTAGCGGCAGAACCTGCTTTTGGAGCTGCGGGAAACTTAGTTAGAAACATCACCTTGTTTGCAGTTCTGATTTACGAAGTGTTTGGCCCTGTTATGACCAGAGAAGCATTGCGTCGTGCGGGTGACATCAAACCGATGTCTGACGAAGTGAAGAATCGTCGTCAACACAAGTTAAACGAAAGTAAAAAATTAAAACAAGCCAGATAAATTTAAAAAAGGCAGATGGATATCTGCCTTTTTTTTGTGAAAAAATTCCTATAAAAATTATAAAAACTTTGGTTTTTTACTTGCATTTAAGAGGAAGTTATAGTATAATACATATGTTGTGATTTTTAGAAAGGAGGCTATCGTATGAACAGAAAAATTGGATTTGATAATGAAAAATATATCCGAATGCAATCCAAATTTATTGGTGAACGTGTAAAAAAATTTGGAGACAAGCTGTATTTAGAGCTTGGCGGAAAACTGTTTGATGATTATCATGCCTCCAGAGTATTGCCCGGTTTTGAGCCGGATACCAAAATCAAGATGCTTTTACATCTTCGAGAAAAGCTTGAAATTGTGATTGCAATCAGTGCCATCGATATTGTAAAAAATAAGGTGAGAAGTGATTATAATATCACTTATGATTTAGATACTATTCGCTTAATTAAAGCTTTCCAGGACTTAGATCTGTTGGTGGGTAGCGTAGTCATTACCCAATACAGCGGTCAGGAAGCGGTGGATATCTTTAAAAAACGATTGGAAAATATGGGAATTAAAGTATTTCTGCATTATCCTATTTTGGGGTATCCTTCCAATGTGGAATATATCGTGAGCGATATGGGATTTGGAAAAAATGAATTTATTGAAACCACTCGCCCCATCGTTGTGGTTACTGCACCCGGTCCCGGCAGTGGAAAAATGGCAACTTGCCTTTCTCAGCTGTATCACGAAAACAAGCGTGGGGTAAAAGCAGGTTATGCAAAATTTGAAACCTTCCCGGTATGGAATCTTCCTTTAAAACATCATGTGAACTTAGCGTATGAAGCTGCCACGGTGGATTTAAATGACGTCAATATGATTGACCCGTTCCATCTGGAAGCATATGGGGAAACCACCGTAAACTATAATCGTGATATCGAAGTCTTCCCCGTGTTGAACGCCATGTTCGAAAAAATCTTAGGGGAAAGTCCTTATAAATCTCCCACCGATATGGGGGTTAATATGGCAGGTAATTGCATTATTGACGATGATGTGGTTTGCCGTGCCTGTAAGGATGAAATTGTGCGTCGTTATTATCAGGTGTTAAAAGATAAAACCAACGGTAAAGTGGATGATGATGTTGTTTGCAAAATGCAGCTGATTATGAAGCAGGCAGAGGTTACGCCTGAAGACCGCGGAGTTGTGCAGGCGGCGAAAGATAAAGCGGAAGCAACAGAACTTCCTGCGTGTGCCATCGAGCTTCCCAACGGAAAATTGGTTACCGGAAAAACTTCGGCGCTGCTTGGTGCTTCCAGTGCTGCACTGTTAAACGCTTTAAAGGCTGTTAGAGGATTATCCGAAGAAATTCATGTGATTTCTCCCGATGTTATAGAGCCTTTGCAGGGGCTTAAAACCAACCATTTTGGTAGTAAAAACCCCAGACTTCACACCGATGAAACATTGATTGCGCTTTCTATCTGTGCTGCAAATGATCCCATCGCAAAGGACATGCTGGATGGACTTAGTGCCTTAAAAGGAGCAGAGGCACATTCTACGGTGCTTCTTTCTCAGGTAGATGAAAATGTGTTTAAAAAATTGGGGATTCATTTGACCAGTGAGGCAGTATATCATAAATAAAGATAAAAAGAACGGAATTTCAATTCCGTTCTTTTTTTGTTTTATAGTAACTCAACAAGAAGCTTAACGGTCATACAAAGAAGAACTCCGATGATTGTGGGGATCAGCGCTGTCAATACTGTCCATTTGATACTTCCTGTTTCTTTTTTGACAGTCAGCAAAGTGGTTGCACAAGGCCAGTGAAACAACGAAAACAACAAGGTGCAAAGGGCAGTCAGATTCGTCCAACCGTTTTGCATCAGGATTTCTCGCAAAGCAGAAAAGTCTTCTACAGCTGTCAGGCTTCCTAACCCGGTATATGCCATCAGAATTACTGGCAGTACAATTTCATTGGCAGGAAGACCTAACATAAAGCCAATTAGAATGACACCATCCATTCCTAAAAGCCATCCGATGGGATTTAGGCAGTTTCCGAGATAGTACAATAAAGAAACTTCGTTTACTGAAATGTTTGAAAGGAGCCAAAGAATGGCACCTGCCGGAATTGCCACAGACACTGCACGTCCCAAAACAAACAGAGTTCTGTCAATCAGAGAGCGGAGCACAATTTTTAAAACCAAGGGCTTTCGATAGGGCGGCAACTCTAAAATGAAGAAAGACGGTTTTCCGCGCAACAGTGTTTTGGAAAGAATGAAAGATACTAAAAAGGTCATCAAAATTCCAAGAAGAACCAGTCCTGTCAATAGGAGTGCACCTATGTAGGATGGTTTGTTTTGGGAGAAAAATACAGCAATTATTGCAAGAAGTGTCGGGAATTTCCCGTTGCAGGGAACCAAACTATTTGTAAGAATTGCTAAAAGACGTTCCCGCTTGGTATCAATAATTCTGGTTCCTGTTACGCCCACTGCATTGCAGCCGAAGCCCATACACATCGTCAGTGCCTGTTTGCCGCAGGCATTGCATTTTTGGAAAATGTGGTCTAAATTGAATGCAATTCTGGGAAGATAGCCTAAGTCTTCCAATAAAGTAAATAAAATGAAGAAGATAGCCATAGGCGGAAGCATTACGGACACAATTTGCCCAACTGTGCGAAAAACTCCGCCACATAAAAAATCACAAAGAAGAGGAGGGCAGTGGAGCCATCCGGCAATGCTTCTTAGCCATGCTTCCATATGATAAAATCCGGCACTGAGCAGCTTGGAAGGATAGTTTGCTCCCACCAATGTAATCCAGAAAATAACTGCCAGAAGGCAAAGCATCACGGGGATTCCGGTCCATTTGTTTGTAAGAATTTTATCTAGTTTATCCTCTCTTTTTCTGTCGCGACCTTTTGGATAAATCACTGTTTTTTTAGCGATTTTTTTCGCTTGCTGCACCAGTTCTTCAGCACTTTTTTTCGTAGCAACATCCGAGTCGTTTTCGGTGCAAGCATAAGACTTTGCCACTTTGGAAACGGCATTTGTCAATTCCAAAATACCTTCTTTCCGGTTGGCGGAAGTGGTGACAACTGCGACACCCAGTAATCTTGATAATTCTTCCGAATGAACGCTGATCTGCTTTCTTTTTGCTTCATCCATCAGATTTACACAAAGTACAACGCGATTGGTAATCTCCAGAATTTGCAGTATCAGATTGAGATTTCTCTCCAGGGAAGTTGCATCACAAACTACCACTAAAGCATCATATTGCTTTGATAAAATAAAATCACTTGCCACCTGTTCTTCCTGAGAATTTGCTTTTAAGGAATAGGTGCCCGGAATATCTACCAGAAGGTAATCGTTCCCGTTATGTTTATAAGTTCCGCGTGCATTGGAGACGGTTTTTCCGGGCCAGTTCCCGGTGTGCTGGTGAAGACCTGTTAAAGCGTTGAACACGGTGCTTTTTCCCACATTCGGATTGCCTGCCAGACCAATGGTGTATGTTTTTTTGGCAGGCTGTTTTTGATTTTTTTTCATAAAGATGCCTTCCTTTTTGTAATCAGAATGGTTTTGGCATCTTTTTTTCGTAATGCCAATAACGTTTCACCGATACGGTATGCGATAGGGTCTCCTGAGGAGGCAAAAAACACACATTCTACAGTGTTTCCGCGAATAAATCCCAAATCCTGCAGTCTTCTGCTGATACTGTCAGGTGATTGTAATTTTTGAACCGTTGCCTGTTGTCCCGGCAACAATTCTGATAAGAAATATTTGTTTTGCACGGTTCATTCCTCCTCTTTCATCTTATGAAAAAATTTTTCATTGGTGATAACTTGAAAAAATCCTTGAACTTTTCACAAAAGAGTAGTATAATAGAATCAACATCATTTTGGAAAGGTGAGTTGTATCATGAATTATGAATTACAATACAAAGATATGAAAGCAGTTTGCACCACCATGGGTGCGGAACTGATTTCTCTGACCCGTGCAAATGGCAGAGAAGTAATCTGGCAGGGAGATAAAACCTATTGGGGTGGAGTGAATCCCAATTTGTTTCCCATTGTTTGCAGTTTGAAAAATTCCAAAACGGTGATTGATGGAGTGGAATACACCATTCCCAAGCATGGTTTTGCAAGACGTATGGAATTTGAAATGGTGGACAAAACAGACAACAGCATTACCTTTTTGTTGACTGATAATGAGACTACCAAAGCTTGCTATCCCTATTCTTTTGGTTTTTATATTACACACACTTTAACCGAAGACGGTTTTGTGACTACCTATCGTGTGGAAAACAGAAACGATAAGACCATGCTCTTTGGTTTGGGCGGACATACTGCGTATAACTGTCCTATGGCAGAAGGAGATGTATTCACCGATTATGAAATCCGTTTTAATAAAGCGGAAACACATCCTGTATATCAGTGTGTGCCGGACGATTTAGGCGGATTGTTATATGAAAGAGGAATACGCACGGAATATCAGAATGTCACCAAGATTCCTCTGGAATATTCTATTTTTGATTTGGATGCTCTGATGTTTTCCAAACTGAATTCCAACGTAATCAGCCTGGTTCATAAAGAAAAAGGGTATGGCGTGGAAGTTACTGTGAAAGGATTTACTTGCCTTGGACTCTGGACTCCCATCGGACTTGGCGCACCTTTTATTTGCATAGAACCCTGGACCATCATTCCCGATAAGGAAGACACCACCGGAATTTTTGCAGAAAAACCAAATATTACCGCACTTCCCAAAGGAGAATCCAAAGAATTCTCTTATCAGGTTCGATTGATAGGATAGGGGAATTATGCGATGAAAAAATATCCTTTTTGGGTAATCAAGGCAGATGCCAAACGATTGCTTCGCGGAAAGTGGAAGCCGTTGGTACTTTCTTTGTTTATTCCGTTCTTGCTGTTTGCAGCGTTTTATGTGAATGCTTCTGAGAAATTGGCTACTTTGGAGCCGACCTCCATTCAAGAGGGAAAATATCTGTTTTATGTACAGATTGCTTCTGTGATATTCTCTGTTGTGATGCAACTTTTAACGGTAGGTATCTACGAAAATCTGAAGCCCTCCAGACCAAAAGCAAACTTTTTTTTAGTGTACGGTGTTGCCTGTAAAAAAATATGGAAAATGCTGCCCACACTTTTCGTTACGATCATTCTTCCTAACGTTATTACGCTTTGGTTATCCTCAGAGAATGCGATCAGATTTTATGATTATCTGTTGTTTAGCGTGTTGGATTATCATGTGTATTTGATGGCGGTGACAGTTTTTGTCAATGTGATTCAGATTTTGGTGTTTTACCTGCAGTATTCGTTGCTTTTGGTTCCCGCTATTACAGTGGAACATCCCGAGTATGGCGGGCTTCGGTTAATGAAAGAAAGTTTTAGGGTAACCAAAGGAAATCGTATTTATCTTCTGATGCTGTCCTTCAGTTTTGTAGGTTGGATGATTTTGGGAAGTCTTGCGCTGTGTATTGGTGTTTTGTGGGCTATGTTATATATGTTGGCAGCAAATTACGCTTATTACCGACGTATCACCGTTATAGAGGAACCGATTACCGTGTCCGACGTTTTAGAATCATAAGAATTCAGCTCGATTGTGGACGAGTGTCCTGACACTTGCTGTTTTTATAAGAAAAAAGCTATGATACCAGATGGAATTGGTATCATAGCTTTTCTTAGTTTTCGAATAGTTTTCCAAGAACCGTAGCGGCTGTGGTCGCTAATTTTTTTTCGGTGTCACCCAGATAGACATCTGTTTCGGTGGCATACAGGATTACTGAGCCGATGACATCTCCCTCTGAAACAATGGGAATCACCGCTCCGCATAAATAGGTGTTGTTATGGTCTAAAAGATGCACTCTGGAATCTCCCGCACGGTTTACGAAATAAGTTTCCCGATTTTTTAATACAGTTTCAATTTCTCCGGAAATTTTTTGTTCCAAAATCTCTTTTTTTCCTGTTCCTGCAGCACAAATAATGGTGTCATTATCAGTAATTGCCGTGTTATGACCGCTGATTTTGTAAAGTGCGTCTGCATACTGAACCGAAAAGTTCCCAAGCTCGCCCACAGCAGAATACTTTTTAAAAATCACTTCGCCTTCCTTGTTGGTAAAAATTTCAAGCGGGTCGCCCTCGCGGATGCGCATAGTTCTACGGATTTCTTTCGGAATGACCACTCTTCCCAAATCGTCAATTCGTCTGACAATTCCTGTTGCTTTCATATACATTTTGCTCCTTTTTTGTTAAGTTACAACTGTATTTTGTGTCAACCAAGGAATTTTTATGTAAGGAAAAAGGTGGAATATGCGGAAAAATTCATAATATAATTGTATATTTTATTGACATTCATTTGTCGGAATATTATAATAAAAAGCTAGAGAGGAAGTGTTTACGTGATTAAAAAATTACTGAGTTTCTTTTTAATATTTTGTGTGTTGATATCGTCTGCGATTGGTGTTTATGCATATTCTGAATACAATGACCACAGAGCTCTGTTCGGAGCGGTTTCCGATTGGGCAGTTTGGGAAATTTCGAAGGCTTATGAGCAAAAGTTGGTTCCCGATACATTTTTGGAAAAAGATTTGAATGTGCCTGTCAGCAGGGGAGAATTTGCAGCAATTGCAGTTACCCTGTTTGAAACCCTGACGAACACAGAAATTTCTTATCAAAATACGCCGTTTACTGATGTTGCAGGAAATGCAAACGAAGTATTTGTGAAAAAGGCATACGCAGTTGGAATCACTGCCGGCATCAGCGAAAACCGGTTTGCTCCTGATGAAAAAATCAGCAGAGAACAATTTGCAACCATGCTTTGCAGGGTGTTTAAAAAGTATGTTTATCCTGATTGGAATTTGTCAAATGACAGGGAATATCCTTTACCTTATGCGGCAGCAGCATTGTTCTCTGACGACGGAAATATTTCAGACTATGCCAAAGAAGCAGTATATTTTTTAAATCTACATTCCGTGGTTGAAGGAATGGATGATCACCGGTTTACCGGAAGCAACGATGCCGATTTTGCTACCCGAGAACAGGCAATTTTACTTTCCGTAAGATGTTTAGAACGTCTTTTTACTGAAGAAATCTTGGAAGAAGCACGGATCTATCCCACTATGTCAGCCACAAATAAGATTCCGTATATCAGAAAATTTACCTTAAACAGTGCAGAAGAAGTATCGGAATTAGCCTTGTATGAGGAAATCGAATATCTGAAAATCGATTCTGCCAATATCAGTGATTTCAGCTTTTTAAAAGATTTGAATATTTCCTTGCTTCAGGTGCTTTTTAATGAACAGTATCCTCTTGATTTTCGTTGCATCAATGCGGAGGCGATTGAACAATTATATTTACTCAATGTGGACATTGTGAATACCGAAGCTGCCGCTAATTTTCAGAATTTGTTTTGTTTTTTGTTAAAACATGGTACCAATCAACCCCAAGTCACGAATCTTGATTTTCTCGCGGAATGTACTAAAATGCGAGAGGTAGAAATCCAGAATTATGGTATCACCAATTTAGATTTTGCAAAAAATATGTCCCGGTTACATACGCTTTCGGTAAAGAATTCTTCCCTAGAAGATATGAGTGGACTTTCCGATTGTGCTGCATTAAGTTCGCTTACGTTATCTCGTGGTAAACTAAAAGATATTTCGGTTGTCAGCAGATTAAAAAAATTATCTTTTTTGGATTTGTCAGATAACTATATTGAAAATGCAGATACAGCATACCAAGCATTTACTGACAGATACTTATGCTATCTGAACCTTTCTGATAATTATATCACAGAGGTTCATCTGCCGTCAGAATATTTTGGACCGTCTAACGACATTAGCCTTAACCTTTCTAGGAATTATATTTCCAAACTCCCTGAAAATATATTGCCGAATATGTATATTGAACTTGACGGCAATAATATTCGTGAATTTTCAGAAGAAGAAAAGCAAATTCTGCAATCCCACGAAGGGGCGATTGATTTATATGATAATTTGCTGAATGAAGAAACTATGCGTGAAATTGCAACGAATGAAGCAATACATTTTGGGGAATTTACATTGGAGGAAGCCATACGTTTTACAAATAAAATCAGGGACATTCTATCTTTGATAGTGGATGGGACCGATTACGAAAAGGTGTATCAGATTGTAAATGGTGTTCGGTATAGCTTTGTGATGGATTATTCCTTGCAAGCACCTTACAAAGATTCTGCCTATGGGGCTTTGTTTGATAAAGCGGTTTGTACAGGCAGTACCGACCTGACAAATGTTTTGTGTCGTCATAGCGGCATTCGTGTAAAGGAATATCACGGTGATCTTGGTGATCCCAATGATTTTGTGAGACATGATTGGACATTAGTGGAAATCGACGGTCATTTTTATCATTGTGATGCAATGCAGAATAAGGGCAATCCTATGCCGCTGCCGTATCTTTTGTCATCGGATGACAAAATGAAAAACCATTCTTTTATTTTGGATGCATTAAATGTATTTGCATGTGATGAACCTATTTCTCGAGCGGATAGGGACGCATTGCAGCAAGGTCATGAAAATTGGTTGCAGCAAAATAATATGACGCAGTTCAATTTTAATTTAATTGAATAAAATGACGTTCTATAAAAAGCTTGACATCTTAGGTTAAAATATGATATACTGGAACAAATTTTGATAAAAGAGGAGACTGTATGATTATACAAGACATCAAAGGATGGACATATGGTTTTATGAAACGAAACGAGCACCAGTGTGTCAAGTATATTATATCCTTGGAAGAAGATGCCACAAAGGCCATCCAGTATGAAAATTTCTCCAGAGCGTCTGTGTTGTTTCGGGATATTGCTGATGGCTTGGAAAAGCTTTCCGTGATTGATAAAGATAATTATGAATTACCGTTATATACAGCGTTGTTTTGCATGGCAAAAATTGAAGCCTTTCATTTGTCAAATAAGGAAGAAGCAATCGTTTTTATAGAAAAAGCAATCGAGATTGCAAAAGAGTGTTCTGCATATGACAGAGTGGATGCTGATGTAGCAGAGAAAGACGTGGAAGTGCTTAGAAATTTGATTTCTAAATTGCGCGCTTGTAAAGACGTTGCTGATTTAATATCAGAATTTGGTGAAGATGCCTGGAGGCTGTCTAATGATTCTGTTTTTTCCAATATCAGAATGGATAACACTATTTCAGGATTCGGTTGTTTGATGATAATTTTAGTGTTTGGTATATTTTTTGTGCTATGTTCTATTTATCCGCCCACAAGAGCTTAATCCCCGAAAGTATAGAACCGCTTTGTAACTACAAAAGAATATAAAAAGAGCCCTCTGTTTAAAACAGGGGGCTTTTTTATATTTTATGAGAGGGGGCATGCGGGATCTCTTTTTTTGTATGAGTGATATGCCGCATAGCTTTGACATTTTGCACCGCCACGGCACCATATTGCATATTGGCAAAGGGAACATTCCGATGGAATTTGTTCTATCCGCAAATCTTTGAACACCTCGTGATTCTCATAGATGTCCCTAAGCGTACTGTCCTTGATGTTTCCGCAGAGAATCGGCATTCTTCGACAAGGCATTATGTTGCCGAATTCATCCACGGTAATTAAACTGTTTCCTGCGCTGCAACAATAATAAGAGCCCTTAGAATACAGAAATTGGAGAGCACGATTCATGGTCACCTGTGTTTTTGGATAAAGAAGTTTTGTAAACCAATTTCCTTGTGCTTTTTTCAGCGTTTTCACATATTTTTGAAATAAGTCTGCCGTGATGGTCAGTTCTTTGAAATCTTCACCGTTTCCGATGGGAACAATGCGGTCAGACCACAGTTTTGTGATACGTCGTTTTCTGCATTCTTTTGCAATGTAGGGAAGGTCTCTGAAATTTTTTTGGTTGGCGGTAAAACTGATATAGGTTTTAATTCCGCTTTTTTCCAGACGTTTGGCAGTAGAAAGAACCCGTTCGTAGTCGCCGGGAGCACGAAGTTCATCGTGGGTTTCTTGTTTTCCGTCTAAACTCAGTTGCACAAACGCCACGTTAGTGTTTTTGAGGAGTGTAATCAATTCATCATCCAAAAAAGATCCGTTGGATAAAATACCGTAGGAAAAATGCTCCCGATTTTCCCCCATATAGGAAAGAATTTGTTTGATATCTTTGCGGATAAACGGCTCTCCACCGGTCAGGTTGATATGTCCGCGTTTTTTGATAGCATGCTTTCGGTTATAGTGCTTGCGAAGCTCTTTAAATTGTTCCATCACCGAAATGATATCTTCATAAGAAAGAGGTTCCACATTTCCTTCGGTTCGGTAGCAATGTTTGCAACGGAGATTACAACGTCCCGTAATATGAAATTGTAATAAAACTCTGGACTGCATATTGCAATAACAAGGATTCATCTTAATCACCGCAACCTCCACAACCTCCGCAACTACTGCAACTGCTACAGCTACTGCAACTGCTGCAACCACTGCAGCCGGAGCTGTTGCTGATACCGGAAGAGGCAACCTGGGTTGCCAGTCCTCCGCTGATGAGTTGACGAATCACTGAATTTCGGTCTACTTTGAATAAAAGCCGGTGGTGATTTAAGATATATGCACGAAGCAGATTTTCGATGGTCTTACAATCTGTGGGAGTATGATCCGGATTTTCTTCCATTTTTTCCAGTGCTTGGTAAATACCAATCAAATGGTTATGAAACATAGAATCTAATAAGCTATTGCGATAGTAATCAGATACCCAATGACAACTTTTGTATAGTATAATCAAAATAATCGGGAATATGAAAAAAAGAAAAGTTTCAAGATTTCCCGTGGGTTTTGAATGGTGTTGTCCCATAATATATTTTGTGATGCCGGGATAGTAAGCCAGGGCGATAAATGCCACAAAAAAACAGTTGGCAATCATCCGGTATTTCCGGTTGATTTGTGCAATGAGATCGCTGTCTGCTCTTGTTGTTTTGGGTGAGAAATTGGTTATCGTTTCAATGGCTTTTATTGTGACTTCTGATGTAGAGGCTTGAATCACTTTCACAATTTTTGCAACATCAGGATTTTTTTTGCAATATTTTTTTAAGTCTTCTTCTGAGATATAGGGACTGATCTGAATATACAGTTCCGATTTTTTGTTCGAGTCAGGTTTTTCTTTTTTTAAAATGAGAATCCGATCCAGATAGCCTTTTAACAAATAATAAGTCATTCTTTGAGAATTGTTAAAATTTTTCAAAGTCATCAGATCGTCGTTGGACAAATTGATTTCACGAATTTCAGGCGAATACGCTTTTGTAACACCGGTAAACACAATCAGTAATATTATCCCTGTTACAGCAAAAACAAATAGGATCCATAAAATCAAAAGTCCGATGAAACTTGTTCCCGGTATTTTTCGAATCAATTCCGGAATATCACGGGAAGCAAGGGAATCTACTACTGTAAAATAGACTAAGAAAAATATGATATAACAACAGATTAAAATGGGATCAATTTTGGATGACTGTTGCTTCTTTTTTGTTTTATGTTCCATTACATTCTAACTCCTTATGTCTTTTTACAAAAAACGAATGAAGATACCAAACAATTTGTATACATAGTGCTTGGGAAGATGAACTTAGCTGGAATCATCAGGAATTCTGAATTTCTGCTTTTTTCATCTTGTTGGGAGTTTTTCCGTAATATTTTTTGAATGCCACAAAAAATCCGTTAGGCCCTGTGTATCCGCATTTCTCTGCAATTTGTGTTACGGAAAGCTTGGTATCCTGCAGCAAACTTTTTGCCAGTTGCATTTTCATCATTGTAAGACGTTCGCTAAAGGATTGACCGTACATTTTTTTTATAATTCTTTGGGTTTGCTGGGAACTTAAGCGCAACAGTTCCGATAATTCTGTGAGGGACCCGTGTTGGAAATTGTGGGTAAAATAGTAATCCACCAAATAGGTACGGGAGTTTTCGGTATCGGAAAAGGTATTAGGCTGAGGCGTTTCTTCTCCCTGGGAATTGGTTGTCTTAATGAGGGCCATAATTTCATGAAGGCAGGCAGTAATCAGCTCATCTTTTTCTGAATAATTGCTTTTTATATACTGTGCGCAACGTTCAAAACAAGGAGATAACAGCGCAGAATCCAACCGGATGAAATCTCCTGACAAAATTTTTTGGAATGCCTCATAGTAATTGGACTCCGGCATGGTTGGATTTTTTTCAACAGTAAAAATCATGCAGAAACGTTTTGTTCCCGGATGAATGTTTGTGGTGTGAGTGGTTTCCGGAGCAATAATCAAAGTATCTCCGCGATTGATGATGGTCCTTTCAGAATCGGTAACCAAGGTCATATCACCGTGGAGCACGTGAAACAGTTCATAGAGCTTATGAGAGTGCAAAAGACCTTTGTGCGGAACTTCACCAACAGAGTTAATATTGGAGAAAAATACAAAATTTGCATCTCCCAAAGAAAAACGGTATTCCCAATAAATATCATTCACAAAATAATTCACATTTCATCCCTTCTTCCTACCATATTATAGCATAATGTTTTATAAAATGCAATAAAATATTAAAAAACATTGCTGAAACTGGGATTTCCTGATAAAATTCCAAAATCTTTCTGGCATTTGCATAAAATGTATGCAGAAATATATTTGTTTGATAATCAATTGAAAAAGATGGCATTTTGTTTGACAAATTGTTTGCCCTTTGATATAATAATGTTAAACGAAAGAGTGATTATGAAAGAGGAGTGTTGTTATGACAAAAGAGTCTGTTGAAGCTTTTTTGGGGTTGCTTTCCCCTTATGTTGTAAGCATCGCATGGCGCCTGGCGGCAGCTTTTTTGATTTTGGGAGTTGGTTTTAAACTCACAAAAATTCTGGTGAACTCATTTTTAAAAAGCCAGGCTTATTCCAAACTGGAATCTAATGTGGGCTCCTTTTTAAAAAGCTTTTTGTCAGTGGGATTAAAAACGCTGATTGTGTTCACCACTGCAGGTGTTATGGGAATCCCCATGACCTCTTTTGTGACCATCCTGGGTTCTTTGGCAGTGGCAATCGGTTTATCTTTGCAGGGGAGTCTTTCCAACATTGCAGGTGGTTTGATTATTCTGTTATTTAAACCGTTCACCATCGGAGAATATATCTCGGTAGATAATGTGGAAGGTGTTGTTACCGAAATCGGTTTATATTATACCCAGTTAAAAAGTGTGGATAATCAGAAAATTGTAGTCCCCAACGGAATTGTTTCCAATCAGACTATGGTGAATGTTACTCATCAGAAAACCAGACGGGTGGACTTGATGGTTCGTGCCTCTTATGAAAGTGATGTGGAAGCGGTAAAGAATATATTATTAGGAATTGCCAATGCACACCCGAAGGTTTTAAAAACGCCGGATGCTCCTGTGGCAAGATTATCCGAGCATGGGGAATACGGGTTGGTTTATTCTTTCCGTTGCTGGTGCAACAGTGAAGATTATTGGGATGTTCGTTTTGATTTGCTGGAAGAAATTAAAAAAACATTTGACCAAAACGGCATTTGCATTCCTTATCCAAAAATGGATATTCATATCAATCAATAATTTTTTCCTTAAAAAACTTCCTGTTGTGTTACAATTTGGTTAAAATGCTTGCTTTTTTTAGAATCGTGTGTTATGATAGAAAAAAAGCTTCAATTTAAGGAGATTTTTATTATGAAAAGAGTTTTAGCATTACTGTGCGCGTTTTGTCTGTTATTCGTATTGTCCGGATGTGTAGGAAAATGTGACAACTGCGGTAAATCCGGAGCAGTGACCAAAGTTTCCTTCGAGGGAGAAGAGGCAAATCTTTGTAAAGACTGTAAGGTTGAATATGATCAGTTAATGGATCAGTTAAGCTCATTACAAGGACAGTTACAAGACTTAGAAAATTTAGAATAATAGAAAAAACACCGTCGGATTACCGGCGGTGTTTTTTTATGTAATAGCTTCCGTCAAATTCGGAAATACTATGGACAAGTATTTTGGGAAAAGACGGAGGAATTTATGAATAAAGTGGTTATCTGCGGTGTGAACACCCAGGATTTGCCCCGACTCAATCAGGATAAAAAAACGGTC
Source organism: Oscillospiraceae bacterium (assembly GCA_015068645.1). NCBI lineage: Bacteria > Bacillati > Bacillota > Clostridia > Eubacteriales > Oscillospiraceae > Oscillospiraceae bacterium. Next base: position 28,088 of record SVKD01000009.1, on the reverse strand, counting down.
TTACTTCAGCGCATTGCTCAAGGAGATCAAAAAGCCAGAGAAGAATTTATCAATGGGAATCTGCGGCTTGTGCTTAGTGTCATTAAGAAATTTTCCAACCGTGGAGAAAATCCGGACGATTTGTTTCAAATCGGCTGTGTGGGACTGATGAAGGCTATTGATAACTTTGATTTAAAGCACGAGGTGCGTTTTTCCACCTATGCAGTCCCTATGATTTTGGGGGAGATTAAACGCTATTTACGGGATGCCGGTGCCGTCAAGGTAAGCCGTTCCTTAAAAGACATTGCTTATCGGGCTTTATCTGCCAAAGAAAAACTTACCGTTTCTTTAGGACACGAACCAACACCTTATGAAATTGCCAAAGAAATCGGTGTTACCCCAAAAGAGGTTTCTACAGCTTTGGATGCTATCTGTGATCCGGTCTCCTTGTACGAACCAATTTATAACGACGGTGGTGATGTGATTTTGGTGATGGACCAGTTATCCGACACCAAAAATCGGGAAGAAAAGTGGTTAGGGGGTATTTGTGTTTCTCAGGCAATGAGCAAACTGTCCGAAAAAGAACGCAAGATTTTATCCATGCGTTTTTTCGAAGACAAAACACAAACCGAGATTGCCGAAGAAATTCACATCTCTCAGGCGCAGGTTTCCCGTTTGGAGAAAAATGCCTTGATTTCGATGCGAAAATATATCAATTGACCACATAAAAAGAAGCCTCTCTTTCATACGAATAGTAGGGAAGGGAGGCATTTTTTTTGAAAAAAAGTGTTGTGTTTTTGAAAAATGTTTTGGTTATGATGGGGTGTTCCTTTTTTCTTCGCAGTATCGGATTATCTTTTTCAGTGTATTTAGCCAATCGTATTGGTGCGGAGACTATGGGGCTTTATCATTTGATTTTGTCGGTATACTTTTTTTCGGTGACTCTCGCTACTTCAGGGATCGGTCTTACCGTTACCAAACTGGTTTCTGAGGAACTGGCAAGAAACGGTAGGGAAACGGCACGTGCATTGCTGAATAAATCTTTAAAATACTGTTTGTTTTTCAGTGGGGCAGCAGTTTTATTGCTCATCTGTTTGGCGCCGTTTTTGGTGGAATGGGTATTTTATGGACAAATCAGTGTCATACCGTTTTATATTCTGGCAACAGGATTGCCGTTTATTTCTGTTTCTTCTGCATTATCGGGATATTTTATTGCTATCCGAAAATCGGGGAAAACAATGTTCGGACAGCTTTTAGAACAACTGTTTAAAATGGGTGTGACCGTTTGGTTGTTATCTTTTGCACCTTCCTCGAATTTCACAGCGGTATTATGTATGTTGGTGCTGGGCGGAACAATGGCTGAGATTCTTTCCTGTAGTTTTTACTATGTTACCTATCGGTTTCAGGACCGAAATATTTTGGCAAGACAACAAAGAGATCAATGGAAGCGTATTTTGGGTTTTTCAATGCCCGTTGCCGTAAGCTCTTATCTTCGCTCAGGCTTATCTTCGGTAAAGCAACTGTTGATTCCTAACCGTCTGGCAGCATCAAAAAATGTAAACGGGATAGCTGAATACGGGCGGGTCAATGGTATGGTGTTTCCGATTCTGATGTTTCCTCAGGTAATGCTTTCTTCGTTTGCTTCCCTCATTGTGCCTGAAATCACTGAACAACACGCTTTGGGCAGACAAAAAAATCTTAGACGGATTCTTTCTAAAATATTTCAGATTACGCTTTTGTTTTCCGTGGCTGTTGCAGGAGTATTCCTTTGTTTTTCCGAAAAATTATGCCTGTTTTTTTACGGCAACACCGAAACTGCGGTATATTTACGATTACTTGCTCCTTTGGTGGTTATTATGTATTTAGACGATATTGTGGATGCCGTATTAAAAGGAATCAACTGTCAGGTTGCAGTGGTTCGTATCAGCATTTTAGATTCTGCCGTGGGAATTGGCCTTATGTGGTGGTTGCTTCCTGTTTACGGGATCCGAGGATATCTTACGGTCATTGCAGTGGGCGAAATCTTAAACGGAACCCTTAGTATCATCACCTTAATCCGTCATACGGATTGTAGTTTCGGTTTGTTTCGTAACATTCTTTGTCCCGCTGTACTTATAGAAATTTGTATTTGGTGTGCCGGGGTATTATGTCCTGACGGATTATGGAGTGCCATCTCTTTGACGGTATTTTTGTATATTTGTTTACTCTATGCAACAGGTATAATCAAATACGATGACTTGAAATTATAATTTTTCTTGTGTTTTTTGTCAGGATGTGATAAAATAAAAAATAATTTGAATGTGAACAGTTTTTATTTTGATTGTGAATACAACAAGGTTCCGGGGCACCCGACCGCAATCTTTGATTGCGTCATCGGGTCGGGTTCTTATTTGATGTGAAGATATAAAGATTGTCGAACTGTGACGAAACACCCTTAGACTGAGACGGTCGCTGGACGGGGAAGAGTATTCTCCCGTTCATCATCCGAAAAATTATCTGCTGATGATTCCCAATGCTGAACACGCTTATATTTTGTTTGGTTATACCAATTCCGAGGAAAATATTTTGGAAGCATTGCGACTTACAGACAAGCATTTTGATTTATTTTAGTAAAACAGAGAGGAATTAAGAAATGAATCTGACCAAACGAAATTTTCTGACAAGTAATCAATTAAAAATCTTAGCGGCTGTTTTGATGCTCATTGACCATGCGGGGGTGATGCTGTTTCCCGATATTGCAACACTTCGTATCCTCGGACGACTTTCCTTTCCTATTTTTGCATTTTTGATTGCGGAAGGATGTGTCTATACAAAAAATAAACGCAAGTATTTTTTTAGTGTGTTTTCACTGGGAGCTTTTTGTCAGATTGTTTTTTATCTGACGGAAAAAAGTACGGACTTGGGAATTTTAATTACCTTTTCTTGCTCAATTTTGCTTTGCTATCTATGGGAGTATATGAAAAAAATATGTCTTTCCACGGATGAGGGCATTCTTTTTAAAATTTTTCTGATCGCTAATTTTTTTCTTGCTGTTTTCGCCGCTTACTTGTTGAATCAGATATGCTACGTGGATTACGGTTTTTTAGGATGCATGTTACCATTGTTTGCCTGTGCTTTTCGGAAGGTAGAACTAAACGGAAAAACCTATCTTGCAACATTGGATCATAACGTTGTTCACGTGATATCATTTGGATTTGGACTGTGGTTGCATGCTGTGGAATCAGGCGGTATTCAGATATATTCGTTACTGGCAATTCCTTTGTTGCTGCTTTATTCGGGAAAGCGCGGGAATCGGAAACTAAAATTGTTTTTCTATATTTTCTATCCCGTTCATTTTGCGGTATTAGCATTGATTCAACAATTATTTTTTTAATAGATAAGGAATAAAAATATGAGATTTTTCAGACATTTTAAAACGATTACCCGTCATAAACTGATGGTGATGAAATATTGCTTTCGTATAGGGCTTTATCGTCAGGGACTTGCCCATGATATGTCAAAATATCATCCCAAAGAATTTCGGATTGGTGTGAAATATTATATCGGTACCGAAAGTCCCAATGCGGAAGAGCGAAAGAAAACAGGTGTTTCCACCGCATGGCTTCGTCATAAGGGCAGAAATAAGCATCATTTTGAATATTGGATTGATTACAGTCCCAATCCCGAGGAAGGATTCGTGGGAATGAAAATGCCCTTACAATATGTGGCAGAAATGTTTTGCGACCGTCTTGCCGCTTCCAAAAATTACCGTGGAGAAAATTATACCTCCGATTATCCGTTGGCTTATTACATAAAAGACCGTGATAAAATTATTATCCATCCCGATGTGGATGCTCTATTGATAAAACTGCTGACGATGCTGAAAGACGAAGGAGAAGATGCCACTTTCGCCTATATCAAGACATTGTTAAAACAGGAAAAAACAGTAAAAAAACGGCTCTAAATGAGCCGTTTTTTCGTTCATTTTTTTCGCAATCGTTCATATAAAACTGTTCCGCTTTCAATCCGGTTTAATACCTCATTCAAATCAGTAATTTAAAGAAAGTGTCTAAAATCGTTATTTTCTAACGATTTTAGACACTTTTATTGTGAATACAACAAGGTTCCGGGGTACCCGACCGCAATCTTTGATTGCGTTATCGGGTCGGGTTCTTATTTTTCTATCTGCGATTTGATTTGTTTGACAAATCTCCATACACAGGAGTTGACAGTCCAAAACCGCCGGACACGGTTAATATTTGTCCTGTGGTATAAGCCGAATCGTCTGATGCAAAGTAAACTGCTGCAGCGGCGATTTCTTCCGGTGTGCCCATTCTTTGAAAGGGAATATGGCGCAGAAATAATTCTCTGAATCCCTCTGTCAGATTTTTTTCCACTGCATCGGTTGCGGTCATCCCCGGCAAAATTGCATTACAGCGAATATTGTTTTTTGCTTCGTGTACTGCTATCAGTTTGGTCAGATAGTTGATGGCAGCTTTACTTGTCCCATATGCCACTTGTGAAATATCCGGAACAAGACCACCCACTGAGGAGATATTGATAATACTTCCGCCACCGTTTTTTGACATGTGTTTGGCTGCTTCCTTACTTGCCATAAATACACTTTTTAGATTGATGTTTACAATATCAAAGAAAACATCTGTATCTGTGTTGGAAAAATCCAGGTCTTTTCCCGGATTGGATGTGCCGAAATTGTTTACCAACACATCAATATGTCCTGCATCTTTTATGACTTCATCGGTCATCGCGATATAAGATTCCGGCTTACTTGCATCGTTATAAACATATTTGACTCTGTATCCTTGGGAATTCAGCTTATCAGCCACCTGTTTTGCAAGATCTATATTCCTTGCCGCCATATAAACGATGGCACCTTCTTTGGCAAATGCTTTGGTAATTGCAAGGCCGATTCCTCGGGTTGAGGCAGTAATTAAAACCACTTTATTTTTTAATTTCATGCATTTTCTCCTTTTTTCGTATAAATTTTAGGCAAGAATAACACGATGGCAATTCCTGCAATCACACATAGAATTTCTGCTATCGCCAGAAACTTTACAGAATTTACTGCAGCGGTTATTTCGCTTGCACCGCTATTGATTATATGTGTTACTCTGTTTGTGAAAAGGGGAACAAAAACCGCAACACCAAAGGGTGCTGCAAGGTCACGGAATAAGCCGTATGTTCCGGTTCCTGATCCGGCAATGTCACCAGGCACACCTGACAGTACAACCTTCATGAAAATTGCAGCATTTCCGCCAAGTCCAAAACCTAAAATTCCCAGAGAAGCAGCAAGTATGATGATGGAAGTCTTTGCAGTAAACAACAACATCATTGCACAACCAATTCCTGTAAGAGTTAGGGAAGCAGCTAATACTTTTTTAGGCTCTGTACGGTCTGCAAGAGGACCTAATAGAACGGAACCGAGAGACATTCCGATATACATAATCGAAATTGCATAACTGGATATGATTGTGTTATCAGGCTGGGTGTAGTTGATAAATACAATGATATTTGTCATATTTGCCTGCATCAGTCCCTGGGTTAGAAAGAGCGCGATAACGGAAAGAAAAAATTTCTTTCTTTTCATAAATTTCCAGCTTAGAATCGGATTCACTGCTTTTTTTTCTGCATAAACTAACCCAAAAAGTGAAATGATTGATGCAATCAGAATGATCATAAACCATATTGAATCAATACCAAAATTCTGACCAAAGGATGGCAGACACAGCATGAGTGAGAAGAAAATCAACACCCATACAGAACCGATGCCGTCAAAATCTGTAAGCGGTTTTAAGGCGACGCCATCTTTTTTGTGTGTTACAAGGCAAAGTAAAAATATGATGACTGAAATTGCAACGCATACCCACATCATTACCCGCCAACCGTAACTTTCAATCAGTAATCCGCCCAGTGTTGGTCCGAAAATGACTGCACTGCTTGAGATAAGCATATACAAAGAAAAACCTTTTGCAATTTTCTCAGGCGGAAATTCTGTAACAATGTAAGACATCACAACCGGTGCAATGGCTGCACTGCCAATTCCTAAAATAAAGCGGGAAATAATCATAAATAATAAGGATGGTGCGATTGCTGTAAGGAGGTTACCAAGGGTGAAGATGGCAATACCAATCAGTAAGGTTACTCTTCTGCCTATCGCATCACCAAGTTTTCCAAGAATGGGGGCAAATGCTGCTGTGGAGGCAGCCATAGCTAACGCTGTCCAAGTTGTGTTGTTGTAAGGCAAGTTTAAATCGCTGACAAATGCAGGACCAAGCACGGCAGTAAATCCACCTACAGCGCCAACTAAAAATGCCGCGAGTGCATACGGCACAAAACCTTTTAAATAAGGTTTAGAAGCACGATTTTCCATCATTGATCACTCCAATCTAACCATAGTATAACCATTGTTCACGTATTTATTTCGATTTTTCGGTTATACTTTTATATAGATTGCTATGTTATTTGGTTGGCATAGCCTTAAAAAATCCTAAAATTTAAAAATAAAGGAGAATACAATTATGTCATTGATTAACAAAGAAATTTCAGAGTTTAAAGCACAGGCGTTTTTAGGAAACGAGTTTAAAACAGTTTCCAAAGCAGATATTTTAGGGAAGTGGAGTGTATTCTTTTTCTATCCCGCGGATTTCACCTTTATTTGTCCCACAGAATTAGAAGATTTGGCAAATAAATATGAAGAGTTTAGAAATATCGGATGCGAAATATATTCTGTTTCTACCGACACCCATTTTGTTCATAAAGCATGGCACGATGCATCGGAAAGAATCAAAAAAATCAATTATCCTATGCTTGCAGACCCAACTCATGAAATTTCAAGAGATTTTGAGGTTTTAATTGAATCAGACGGTCTTGCAGAGCGTGGTACTTTTATCATCAATCCCGAAGGTAAAATTGTAGGCTATGAGGTAACCGCAGGGAATGTAGGCAGAAATGCAGAAGAACTGTTCCGTAAGGTTCAGGCGTGTCAGTTTGTTCACGCTCACGGCGATCAGGTTTGTCCTGCCAACTGGAAGCCGGGTGCTGAAACATTAAAGCCCAGTCTTGACCTTGTAGGGCAGTTATAATGAGTAGCAAGCAAAATATCAACCAGGATACTTTCTATGATGTTGTGGTAATCGGTGGCGGTCCGGCAGGACTGACCGCCGCCATTTATCTGGCTCGGGCAAGATACCGCGTGTTGGTTGTGGAAAAAGAGCAGTTTGGCGGCCAGATTACCATTACACACGAGGTGGTAAATTATCCGGGGTTAGGAAAAATCAGCGGAAAAGAGCTGACCGAGACGATGCGCCGTCAGGCAGAAAGCTTTGGAGCAGAATTTTTAATGGCAGAAGCAAAAAGTCTTAAAATGGATGATGATATAAAAACCGTTCATACCAGCCGTGGAGATTTTCAATGTTTCGGAGTTTTGCTTGCCACCGGTGCACATCCCAGAACCATCGGATTTTTGGGAGAAGAAACACACAAAGGGCGGGGTGTTGCTTATTGCGCCACTTGTGACGGAGAATTTTTCACAGAGAAAGAAGTCTTTGTAATCGGTGGTGGCTTTGCTGCAGCAGAGGAAGGTGTGTTCTTAACAAAATTTGCCCGTCATGTCACAATCCTTGTGCGGGATGACGATTTTACCTGTGCTGCAAATGTTGCAGAACCGGCAAAAAATCATGAAAAAATAACCGTTATTTATCATACTGTGGTGGAAGAAGTAAGCGGTGAAAACGGCCTTAATTATATTCGTTATAAAAATACCAAAACCGGAGATGTTACCGAATACCGAACAAAAGACGGGGATCACTTCGGCGTATTTGTGTTTGCCGGATATTCTCCTGACACAGATTTGGTGAAAGATATTGCAAAGTTAAATGAGTTCGGCTATGTTATAACGGATTCCAGTCAAAAAACGAATATAGACGGATTGTATGCAGCAGGGGATGTGTGTATCAAACCCCTTCGTCAGGTGGTTACGGCTACCGGTGACGGTGCATTGGCGGCCACAGAACTTGAAAAATATGTTGCCGAATTACAAAGAAAAACAGGGCTTCAGCCTAAACCTCCCGTTACCAGAACGACAGACTTTCACAGTGAATCTGAGACTCCCGAATCGACCGATGATTCCAATGAAACATTTACAGCAGAAATGAAAGCACAGTTAGAGGGCGTATTTTCCAAAATGGAACGCAAAGTTACCCTGAAACTGTATCTGGATCATCGTCCTGTTTCTTTGGAGCTGGAAGATTTTATCACAAAACTTTCAGACCTTACGGATAAGCTTACAGTTATGGTAGCTGATAGAGATGACCAATCAAATCTTGCTCCTTGTGTGCGAATCTTTTTGGAGGATGGTACGGATACGGGAATTGGATTCCACGGTGTTCCGGGCGGACACGAGTTCACTTCTTTTGTGCTGGGACTTTACAATGCAGCAGGTCCCGGACAGACAATCGAAGATGATGTTTTGAGAGAAATTGAAGAAATTCAAAAATGCATAGATATGAAGATTTTGGTATCGTTGTCTTGTACGATGTGTCCTGATTTGGTAATTGCCTGTCAGCGTATCGCAACAAAAAACAAAAACATCACAGCGGAAGTGTATGATCTTCAACATTTTGAAGAGTTAAAGAAAAAATATAATGTGATGAGTGTTCCTTGTCTGGTGATTAACGATAAACACGTATCTTTCGGAAAGAAGAATATCAATCAGGTTATTGAATTCATCAAGCAGGGATAACATATCACCCAAATCGGTAATTTCAGGAAATTGTCGTAATTCTTTGTAACTAAAGGAATTACGACAATTATTATTTCTGGCATTTTTTTTATTTTGTCATAGGTTTGTCATATCAAATTTGATATGATTAAGTCAAAAGATATTTACATGAAGAAAAAACAAGAAGAAAAGAACAACGGAAATGAATTGTTGATATCATAATCAAAGAAAAAATATGTTCAGGGTAATCCGGCTATTTAGGAGGTAGTTCTATGAAAACCAAAAGATTTTTAAGTTTATTGATTGCAGTTGTGCTTTGTTTGTCATCGTTTACGGCATTGGCGGCAGATGATTTAGCTGAGGAAATATTTGTGGTATCCGCACCGGAGGACGAATATGTTGATTATTCCAATATGTTTTACTGGTCGCGTTGGAATCTGGGAGAGGAAAAGGAAGCAGACCTTTTCTTTGTTTGCCCGACTGTTGATATGGGCAAAGAGGGGAATTTCAATTCTGATATAACGGATGAAAAATATCGCCAGAGCTTTGACGGCGCTATCAATATGGAGCTTGGTATTTATGAGGATGTGGCAAGAATCTATGCACCTTATTACAGACAAGCCACTTTCCCGGTTTACAGTCTCAGTGAGGAGGAACAGGAAAAGTATCTTTCCATAGCTTATGAGGATGTGAAACAGGCATTTTTATTCTATGCAGACCAAACAGATGCTTCCAGACCATTAATTCTTGCAGGATTTTCCCAGGGGGCAGATTTGATTATTCGCTTGATGAAGGATTTGTTTGACGAGCCGCAATATCAAAGACGACTTGTTGCTGCATATGCTATCGGTTGGAAACTCACAGAAGACGAAGTGGCAGAATATCCGCATCTTAAGCCTGCCAAAGGAGAAACAGATACGGGTGTTATTGTTGCATTTAACAGCGAGGATAAAGATATTACATCTTCTTTAATAATCGGTGAAGATGAAAAGACATATTCCATAAATCCCCTGAATTGGAAAACAACATCCGAAGTTGCAGACAAGACTCTTAACCAGGGCGCTTGCTTTACCGATTATTCAGGGAATATCAAAGAAGAAATTCCTAATCTTACAGGTGCATACATAGACGAAGAAAGAGGAGCGTTGAAGGTTACAGACGTAAAGCCGGAAGATTATCCCGGTAAGCTTTTTGATGACGGTATCTATCATCTTTACGACTATCAGTTTTTCTTCAGAAATCTTCAGGAAAATGTTGCGAAAAGACTTTCGGCATATAACGAGAAATATGCCGAAAGAATAGATGTTTGTTATCAAAACAAGATTGTGAACTTTGATGTGGAGCCAGTCATTGAAAACGACAGAACCTTAGTTCCCTTAAGAGCGATTTTTGAAACCATGGGCTGTGCAGTTTATTATTCCACTGATGACGGAAAACAAATTGTTTCAGCAAATAGAGCGAATGATCATTTGCAACTTACCATCGGCGAAAACAAAATGTATTTTAATGGAAAAGAAATAGCTCTCGATGTTCCTGCAAAAATTAAAGATGGCAGAACTTTAGTTCCGTTAAGAGCAATCTCTGAAGCATTTGAATGTGAGGTGCATTGGTATGGTGACACCAAAACAATTCACATTGATCCCCCGATGAATGCCTATGATGTTTCTGCAAAAAAAATTGAAGAAACCATAACCGATGAGGAAGGCAATGTTTTAATAGAAGCAGTTGCATATTATCCTGTTATAAAAAATCCCAATGACATCCCTTACCTGGATAACATCAATGCTGATTATTTGTGGGATGCTGAGAGGTTTATAGAAGAAGCAAGAGCAAAAAAAGAGGATGCACTTACGCTGAAAGAACAAATGGGCGAAGATTTTAAACCTTTTGTTTATGAACTTACTTACGAACAACCTTACAGAATTTGGGGCTATCTTTCATTTATTAATCACAAATATGTAAATATAGGTGGAGCTCATCCGTCAAAAATAATGGATTCAAGAACATACCACGTAGGCTCTGATGCGGAAATGTCAGTTTCAGAAGTTATTGAAGAAAGTATGCTTGATGCTTCTTTGTCAGACTACGTAACAAATTTATTTGTTGAGAAATTGAAAGAAATTGCTCCTGAATCTTCTGATGTTTATACATGCGATTACGTGAAAGAATATCTTGGTTATGTTCAGTTTTATCTTACCAAAAATTCCTTGGTGCTTTATTTCAATCAGGGAGAAATCGCACCATATGCACTTGGTGTAATTAGCGTGGAAATTCCGTATGCCCCGCAACTGTTCCATACAGATATGAGACATAACTACGAAGCGGAACACGTATTTGAATATGAATATGAAAAGGGTTACGAATGGCGTGTGTTTGCTTACTCTGAAGACAAACTGATGGTGACGGAAGAAAACACCGATTATCCACCGGAAGAAGTTCCCTCTGAGTATTATCCTGTGGGACTTAGCAAGGTTACCGTAAAAGGCAAAGATAAAGGTAACGGGACTTTAATTTTGGCTCACGTAACAAAGGGCGAAGGTATCGAGACTGCAACCCAAATCTATTTGTCAAATTTTTATATTGATGACGATCACATGTTAACCCTTGTTGCCGAAGAAGAAGCGATGTATTTCATTGAAAAATAAAAGGGAATTCCCATTTGTTCCCAAAAATTATTTATATGAATAGAGGATGAGAATAAGATGAAGAAGAATTTTTTATTTTCAATTCCAATGATTGCGATTGCAGTATTGCTGTTTTTACTTCGTGCCACAGGGATGATCACACATATTATCGTGTCTTTGATAGGGCTTTTACTACTGATTGCATACACCGTTGTAACCAACAAGGAATGGAGAAACCCGCCTCTTGAAATCGCGATGCGTGTGTTTTATGGAATTGCTCTCATCACAGGCGTTGTGCTGATGCATGTGCATGGTGTTGCTATTGTTTCCATCATTCATAAAGTCAGTGCAGTGTTATTTGTAATTTTCTTGGCTGATACTGAAATCCATAAAGCGATAAAAAATAAATAAGGTTTATATATCATAATAAAGGAGTGAACCATCATAAAAACAAAAAGAATTTTCAGTACTATTTTTGCAGTTGTGTTATTTTTCAACACGATTGTCAATGGTTTAGCATCGGGGGTATCTTATCTGCCCAATGTAACAAGCGAGATGTCATCACCTTCCTATTGGACACAGGAAGATGAGATACTTATGTCTTACGAAGAAATTGAAAAACTCAATGAAGAGACTCTTTTTACAAAAGGCACAAATATGTATGATTTGAAGAATCAGCCGGAAACGATAGATGGGATTGCGTTAAATGAAGCGCTCCTGAAATCGAGTCAGGCAGATGCTTCCTATTATCTTGGTTGGACGTATTTAGAATGTGAAGAAAAAGCCACTCAGGAAGATTATGATAACATGATTGCAAATACGCAAAATCCTGATGCAGAACAAGAACAAAAAGTGCTCTATGGGATTGCAACCAAAAGAACAGCACTACGCACTTTTCCGTCTGATATAGCGATTTGGGATGATCTTACTGATATCGATTTTGATTATCAGTATCTTGCCTCAGTCAGAGTCAACGAACCTGTTGTAATTACATCAAAGTCAAAAGACGGAAACTACTATCTTGCAAAGAGCATTTGTTGTTCAGGTTGGATTCCGGTAGATTCAGTTGCCATTTGTAGGGATAAAGAGGAATGGATTTCTGCATGGGATATTGAAACAGATGATGTTCTTGTTGTATGGGGTGATAAGGTGTATACCGAAACTTCCATAGATGGTGCAAGTACATCGGATCTAATGTTGACAATGGGAACGGTTTTAGAGCTTGCGAAGGATGTAAAGCCTACCGAGATTATCGATAACCGTTCGGCATACCACAACTATGTTGTTTGGATTCCTGTAAGAAATGATGACGGAACATATTCTAAAAAGCTGACCCTTATTTCGGAACATAAAAAAGTACATGTCGGATTTTTACCATTGACCAAAACAAACATTTCAAAAGTTGTATTCTCGGCTCTCGGAAATATTTACGGTTGGGGTGGAAGTCTTAATTCCGATGATTGTTCCGGATATATGAGAAATGTGTATAAATGCTTTGGTATGGAGCTTGCGAGGAATACCACCTGGCAATCAGCAATGCCTATGGCGAAGGTTGATATGCAGTATATGTCCAAAGAAGAAAGTATGAAATTTCTTGATGCTCTTCCGTTTGGAAGCATTCTCTATTTTAACGGTCACGAAATGATGTATCTTGGCAGTCGAAACGGAAATTATTATGTTATCAGTGCTGTTGGGACCATCATGCAGCCTGAAAATCCGTCAGTTCGTCAGCGTGTCCGTTCTTGTGTTGTGAACACATTGGAACTGAAAAGAAGTAACGGGAAAACCTGGATGGAGGAACTGACAGTAGCGCTTGTTCCGTACTACAGTTTTAACAATAATCCCTTGCCCGAATACGAATGGTATCACAACGGGGTGGCATATTGTTTGAAGAACAAACTGATGCAAGGAGACGAAAACAAGTATTTTCATCCCGGTAAAAATATTACCTGGGCAGAATTTTTGCAGATTCTTTATAACATGGAAGAAACAAAACCTGTCATCGAAACCGAAGAAGATACACCTTGGTATGCAGAAGCGATAGCTTGGGCAAAAGAAAATAATTTGGTTCATGAAAATGATAAGGACTTTCATCCTGATTCATCCCTTACCCGTGAACAGTTTGCATCTGTTTTGCATTTATATGCAAAATTTCAGGAATACGATGTAAGCATAGGGGAAAATACCAATATTCTTTCCTATGATGATGCTTTTGATATTTCCGAATATGCGATTCCTGCTATGCAGTATGTTGCCGGTGCAGGGATTATTACGGGGAAAACAATCAGCACATTAAATCCGAAAGATAATGTAACAAGAGCAGAAATTGCTGTCATTCTTGAAAGATTTATTGAAAAAGTAAAGATAAAGTGATAGAATAGAAAGAGGAGTTAAATGATGAATGATAAATGGGGAGACAAAACAACCTTAGAAAAAGTTGCAACTATTATTTCCGGTGTTGCATTGCTTGTATGGTTAGTCCTGGAAATGTTGGGAAGAAAAAATAATGCGCCATATACAGAATTAGGCGGTTGTATTGCTTTATGTGTTATCTGCGTATGTGAGGCGATTTCCTTTTGGAGAGTGAAACGCTCTTTATCTTACGTTGGGATTGCCGGCGTTGTGATAATGCTGACGGCTTTGATTTTATTAGCTTTATTATAATATACAGTCTTAAAATTGAGACTATCTGCAGAGAGTAATCAACAAAAGGTGGCTTTATCGAATTACGACAAAATTTTATGGAATGGAATTCGGCGGAAGATTCCTAAAATATTCAACACGGATCAAGAACAGGTCGGTTTTCACCTTAAGAAATGATGGTTGCTCTCAATGTAGCATTTTCTTTCTGTATGTGTCAATGAACGATGTTACAAAATATCCTTGCCTGTATCTGAAATTTGCACAAATTCTGCAATGAACACAGAAAATACTTGTGGAGAATGATTGTTATGAAATCTATGAAAAAAAACTTAAATAAGAAATTTTTTATTGGGATATGTATATCTTTGCTGGTTATTGTTCTTTGCACCTTTGTTTATACAGGAAGAGATTATGGAAATCAGGCAATGAATGCCTTGTATCTTTCCGCAAAGTTTGTCGGGGAATATCAGGTGGCAGACGGCGAGTGGCAAACATATGTCAAAGGTGAACATATTCCCGCAGACAAAGGTGATGTAACCCTGAAAGGAAATTTTCAGTTATTTGTTCCCACTACGGGAGAGATTGTAGGAAATGCACCCGAAGGCACAATCCTTGCATTTTATTTTAATCATATTGGTGGTGAAGTATCCGAAGATGGAGAAGAATTTCACCCATTTGATGCGGAGCTGGATATTGCCGGTGAGGATATGTGTGGCGAAATGTATATCGGCTATGAATGTCAAGGTGCAAATGAAATTGTGATCAAACTGAAAAATCCGCATCAATTCGGCAATTCAGGAGCAGTTGATGATTTTCTGAACCATTTAAGTACCTATGGCGGAACAGATTTTGAAAGAGATATGTTGAATAAAGGAAGTGCACACAGGGTTTTTGGGATTGCCCTGATCTTGTTTGCATTTATGATTATGGGTACAGCTATATTCTCGATGTTGATTCATATGAAAGGAAATGGAAAACTATGGTTGATTGGCATTGCTATCTTCTGTTCGGGGATTTATTTCTTATTTAAAGCACACGGAGTGATATTCTTTAGCGAAATCATTAAATTTAATACAAGAATGCAGATTGGTTCAATCATGATTTATATGCTGATGCTGACGGGCTTTATAGTTTTTCAGCTGAAAAATAAGGCAAAAAAAGTTGGGATATGGCTTGCTGTTTTGGATTTGTTTTTCATTTGTGCATGTATGTTGGCACCAACGATTACTCATGTGAGATTTTATGATACCTTGCCAGTATGGTCAGCACTTCAAAGTGCGATTTGCCTTGTAATGATAGTGCTTCTTGCTCTTTGTTTTTCAAAAGCAGATAAAAACAAAACGATATTCAATGCGTTCGTGATGCTTCCGATGATTGCATTTATCCTGGATAGTTTGGGGACAAGCTTTGGCTTGTGGCAAGGTGGCATTGTTTCGGAAGGTATTTTTGTTTTAATCTTTGTTGCAACGCTTATCTTGCTTTTGAAGGTTGTTCCTCAAAGTTTCAATGCAGCTATACGAGCGAGAGAGCTTGAAACGGAAAAAATGATTTTAAAGGCAGAGCTTGCAGAAAGTCGAATATCCCTTCTGATCAGCCAGATTCAGCCTCATTTTATCTATAATACCTTGGGAACGATTGAACAGCTTTGTATCACAGAACCGGAAGCTGCTTCAAAATTGGTTCGTAACTTTAGCTTGTATTTAAGAGGAAACTTCAGTGAACTGGATAATGTAAAACCGATTACATTTTCGCAGGAAATGAATCACGTCAAGCACTATACCGATATTGAACAGATTCGTTTCCCTGATATGACAATCCAATACGACCTTCGTTCTGTGGAGTTTCTTCTGCCTGCACTTTCCGTTCAGCCCCTTGTCGAAAACGCTATCAAGCACGGTCTTATGGGGCTTGAAGAAGGCGGAATTGTTACAATATCTGCTTATGAAACCAAAGAGTCTTATGTGGTAGAGGTAACCGACGACGGTGTGGGCTTTGATATCAATGCAGGATATGATGAAACCAAGCATGTCGGAATCAAAAACATACGGGGCCGAATTGAGGCGATGTGTAACGGTACACTGACCATAGAAAGCAAAATCGGAAGTGGAACGAAGGCAACTATAAGAATACCAAAGGAGGGGACAGGAAATGATTGCAATCACAGTGGATGATGAAAGGCCTATGCTGAATGCTCTGACCAATATTGTGAAAGCTTCGCCTGATATCGAAGCGGTTTACGACTTTTCTGTTTGTTCAGCTGCTCTTGAGTGGATTGCTCAAAATAGTGCGGATATCGCTTTTCTTGATATCAATATGCGTGGTATGGGTGGACTTGCCCTGGCTGAAAAGATTTCCCAAATTCAGCCGGAATGCAAAATTGTTTTCTGTACGGGGTATGAGGAGTATGCACTCAATGCCATTCGGCTCAGATGTAGCGGATATCTGATGAAACCAATCACTCCGGAGGATGTTCAGAAAGAAATTGACCATATTAAGAGTAAAAATCCGAATGTTTCATTGCTTGATGTGAAATGCTTCGGAAACTTTGAGGTTTTAAAAAATGGAGAGGCGCTTGCCTTTAAGCGTACCAAAGCAAAGGAGCTTTTTGCGGTGCTTGTTGACAGAAACGGTGCAGGCATGACGGGAAAGCAAATATGTGCCGTTATATGGCCCGAAAATACAGATGATGTTAAAAATATGGATTATTTAAGACATCTTGTGGGAGATTTAAAAAAAGCACTGGCCAATGTGGGGGCGGAAAAGGTGTTTTGCCAGGAAGGGTACCATTACAGAATAGATCCCTCGAGAATCAACTGTGACTATCACAAGTTTTTACAAACCGGAAAGCCTCCGTTTCATGGAGAGTATATGACCCAGTACTCCTGGGCTGAAGACACACTCGCATTGCTGCTTGGAAGAAATTCATAAATTTGTTTACGGTCGGAAGATTCCGACCGTATTTTTTTTACTCGAATTTTAATTTGTCATAGGTTTGTCATAGTGAATGTGATATTTTATGTATGTAATTATTCTTTGAAAGGAGAATGTTTATGACAATCAATGTAGAAAGAGACTTTGAACTTGTGACTCTTGCAATAACGGGGAGATTGGACACAACAACTGCACCAAATTTAGCAACCGTAATCAGTGAGTTGTCCGAAGATACAAAAGAACTTATTTTTGATATGTCCGGGGTCGAATACATTTCTTCGGCGGGCATCAGAGTTTTGCTTGGAGCGTATAAAAAAATGAATTCCAATCAGGGAACAATGCGAATTGAAAAAGTTAACGATATGGTTTATGAGGTTTTCGAAATGACGGGCCTTTTAGAAATGTTAGAATCGGAGAAATCTATATGAAAAATAAAATTTTGTTGATCAATGCTTGTGTTCGCCCTCAGTCAAGAACAACAGAACTTTCTTGGCATTTGCTCAATAGATTGGATGGAGAAATAACCGAAGTTAATTTATACAAAGAGGGCCTGTTACCTCTTTGTAATAAGGGGATCGAAAAAAGAGCACTGCATGATTTTTCCGGTGAGGAATTTGAATATGCCAAACAGTTCTCGACAGCTGACATTATTGTAATTGCTGCACCGTTTTGGGATTTATCATTTCCCTCCGTGTTAAAAATTTATTTGGAAAACATCACGGTTTCAGGAATTACTTTTGAATATTCAGAAGAGGGACGTCCTGTTGGCAAATGTAAGGCAAAAAAGTTGTATTATATCACTACCGCCGGTGGATATATCAGTCATAACAATTTTGGATTTGATTATGTAAAAGCACTTGCTCAAAATTTCTATGGGATTGATGATGTGTGTTTTTGCGCGGCAGAAGGTCTGGACATTTTTGGCGCAGATGTAACATCTATTATGGAAGAAGCCAAAAAGCGTATTTCAAATTTGTCATAGGTTTGTCATAGCTGATTTTATACAATAGCCGGAAAGGATGATATAAAATGAAAATACACTCAATGCAGTCTAAAATTTTAATAACACTTATATCTGCTATGCTGGCTATTACAGTGTTCATAGGGGGATTAAGTATATATGAGGTCGACCAGTTTGTGCAGCACCAGACAGAGGATTATATAAATGTCACCTGTGAAAAAGAAGCTTCTCAAATCAACGACATTTTCGGCGATATGGAAAAGTCGGTACATATTATGGAAAGCTATGTGCTCGATTTTATCAACAGTAAAGCTGATATTGAGGATACCAAAAGACAGGCCGATATTTTAGAACGAGCTGATGAGATGTTTATTGATGTAGCAAGCAATACTGACGGTGCGATGGCGTACTATTTCAGATTTGCACCCGAGCTTTCACATAACACATTCGGACTTTTTTACAGTAAGGTGAAAAGAACGGATGAATTTGTTCGTTTTGAGCCTACTGATATATCTCTTTATGATAAATCTGATACTGAACACGTGGGCTGGTATTGGCAACCGCTTGAAGCAGGAAAACCCGTCTGGATGTTGCCATACAACAACAAAAACATCGATATCATGATGATTTCGTATGTAGTGCCTCTTTATTATGATAACGAATTTATCGGTATTGTTGGTATGGACTTTGACTATAGCGTTTTGACCGATAAGGTTCACCATATAAAAATTTATGAAAACGGATTTGCACATCTCGAGTTTGAAGGTGCAGACATCTATAATTCAGAGCACGCCGAAGACGCAAAGCTTCATGAGCATCCGGAAGAATATCTCAGTGTATCCGAAGAATTAAGGAATGGAATGACGCTGATCATTTCTGCAAGCTACAATGATATCAGACAGATACGATATGACATAGCTCTTAAGATACTACTTGTTGTGCTTTTGCTTGCCGTGTTGTTTTCTTGCATCGCAATTTTTATCGTTAAAAAAATTGTGCATCCCTTAAAGAAACTAACTGATGCATCGGTGAAACTTTCCAATCAGGAGTATGATGTTGAAATCATACAGAGCGATACGTATGAAATTAATCTCTTAAGCATTGCATTTGAGAATATGGCGTTGCAGCTGAAGGAGCACGAGAAACTGCAGCATCTTTTAGCCTATCGTGATTCACTTACCGGGCTTAGAAACACGAATTCCTATTGGGCGTGGATTACTGATTTTGATAAAGAAATTGAAAGCAAAGAAATCGTTTTTGGTGTTATCGTTTTTGATATTAATTATCTGAAAGAAACAAATGACAGATACGGTCATGATGTAGGTAATAAGCTTATTGTGAGTGCGGCAAGGGTTATATCAGATATATTCAAAAGAAGTCCTGTTTTCAGAATCGGCGGAGATGAATTTTTAGTGATTCTGCAAAACAGAGACCTTGATGATGTAGAGGAACTTCTTAAAATTTTCGATGAAGAGTGTCTTAGCAAGTCGGTGGATACAGATAAAGAGTCAATTCCGGTAAGCATTGCAAAAGGCTTTGCAAGATATGATTTCGGAAAGGACACAAATTTTATGGATGTATTTAACAGAGCGGACGATGCTATGTATGAGAATAAACGAAAAATTAAGGGGTTGAAATAAAGCGTGGGTAACAGAAAAAGAAAATTTGCTGATGATGGCTGGGCATTATGGATTGATGGTGATGACAGAAGCACAATCTACTTAAATGAATGGATCAACCCAAAAGGCAGAAGTTATGTTGATATCAGTGTGCGTGTATATGGAGCAAAAGAAACAAAAACGGTCAACATTTTTGTTCCCTTTGCGATAGAAAGCTGCGAAATCGTTGATTTATCGTATATGCTGGCGGATAGCTCCGCATTAAGAGCCCTTTTTAATACCAATGGTAAGGTGGATTCTCAAAAAACAAAATACACATCAGAATTGCGGTATGACAACAGAACGGTAAGCCTTATCAATCTTACAAATGAAGGTATGGAGGTAAAAAAGGTTTCATACGGAACGGTTATTACTGCAAATTTTGAATTTATAAAGGATTATATCACATCTGACGAAGCATACCTGATATTCAGAATACCTCATAAAACCTTGGATAAGGTTTTTGCATCGAAAGTCGATGTTGGTAGTATGTTTGAAAGGATTAATTCGTTGATTCAAAGCCCTATTATTTCCGAAAAATACGGCTATTCCATCAGAATCAATGAGGCGCGGCTTCTGCCACCTGAAATTAACGAAATTAAAGACCTGCACGAACAGCGGATCAGAAAGGCACTGGTCACCATTTCTATCGGCGACGAATATGAAATGAATGATTCCACTTGTTACCGTATCAGACGTCTTGAAGCAGAGTTGAACCGCAATTATGCGCCGGAAGGATATGACTGTTCCTCTGCAATTACCTATCAGTGGGTAGAAGAACGGGATTCCAATATGAAGGCGCACTACAATTTCTATTTTACTATGGAACATAACGAAATCAGCAAATTCAGTATGTTTATTTATCTGTTTATGGTTCTTTTGATTGGAGCCTTAGGCGGTGCAATATATGATTTATTTAAGCTCATGTTTGGGTTTATGTAAGGAGGAGATATTTTGAATTTAAAATGCAGACTTATTTTAGAGGATTACAGAAAACAAAGGGACGATTTTGTAACCTTAGGCGACACGGTACATACCATGCTCTCCGACATCGTAAAGGATTTGGGACTTACTGTTTTAGCTGTTGAGCATCGTGTGAAAGAAGAAAAAAGCCTGGCAGGGAAGTTGGAGAGAAAAGGGGACGGCTACAACACCTTAGAAGATATTACCGATATTTTAGGTTGTCGTGTGGTTTGTTTCCTTTCTGATGAAATTGACCAAATCGGGCAGAAGATTGAAGAGAATTTTGTGATAGACTGGGAAAATTCATCTGACAAAAGAGCACTCATCAAAGAAGATGCCTTTGGATATTTATCCCTGCATTACATCTGTTCACTTCCTTTTGGTGATAAGTGGCCTGATGCTATTTGCGGCAAAAAATTTGAAGTGCAAATCAGAACCATTCTGCAACACGCCTGGTCAGCTATTCATCATGATATTGGCTACAAGAGCGATTTTGGTGTTCCCAGAGAGATTAACCGACAATTTGCACGGCTTGCAGGTCTTTTGGAACTGGCAGATGATGAGTTTGTGCGTGCCCGTGATAATATGGTGGATTATACGGAAGATATCCGGCAGCGTATTATTACCGACGATGCAGATGATGTTGCCATCAATATGATTTCTTTGAACGAGTATGTTCTCAATAATCGAAAAATGCAAAGTATTATTCGTGAAATTGCGGATATTGCTGGTGCGGAAATCAGAGAGATTGACCCGGAAAGCTATATTCCTCAGCTTGCGTTTTTAGGCATCACAAAGCTTGGTGATATTGAGAAGATGATTCAAGAAAATTATGATCTTGCAATGAAGCTGGCTAAAAAAGCATTATCTGCGGCAGGGCTTGATATTGTTTCCTCAAGTGTTGCACTACGTTTCTTGTGCCGTGCAGAATTACTTAATAAAAACTACGATTTTGATACCATTGCAGCGTTTTTAAAAATCTCTTTGGGAACCAAAGAGAAGGCTGAAAGACAGGCAAAACACCTTCTTAAGCAAAAGGAGGGGTGTTGATGACAGAACGCATGCAACGTGCTTTGGCATTTGCAACAAAAAAGCATCAAGGGCAAAAGCGTATCGGCGGTGATGATTATATCACCCATCCGATAGCAGTTTCAGAGATTGTAAAAAGTCAGGGATTTGACGAAAATTATCAGATTGCGGCACTCTTTCACGATTTATTGGAGGATACCGATGCAACCGAAGAAGACGTTTTAACATATGCAAATCAAGAAATTCTTGAAGCTGTAAAACTTTTGACAAAAGAACATGGGTACAATATGGCAGAATATGTGGGTGCCATTAAGCAAAATTCCATTGCTTATGCAGTTAAGGCGGCAGACAGATTGCACAATTTACAATGTGCACTGATCACAAGTGAGGAGTTCAAGCGGAAATATATCTTGGAAACTCTCGACTGGTACATGGATTTTTCACCCGAAATCCGAAAAGCTGTCAAAAATTTGGCACAGAGCTTGGAAACTCCCATGGCGGAATTATCATTCCTCTACGAGCCAATAGAATCGTGGAAACAAAAAAATTAAATTTATATAAAAGGAGATTATTACAATGACGATTGAAAAGAAAATTAATGGGGAAGCAGTAACGCTGACCGTATCCGGACGACTGGATACCCAAACAGCACCGGAGCTTGAAAATGAACTTGACAGCGTTCTTGCAGGGCTTAAGGAACTTACCTTTGATTTTGCAAATCTTGAGTATGTTTCATCCGCAGGACTTCGAGTAATCTTAAAGGCTCAAAAAGCAATGAACGCACAGGGCAGTATGAAGCTTACCGGTGTGAATGACAGCATTATGGAAGTTTTTGATATTACAGGTTTTTTGGATATTCTGACCATCGAATAAGAGCGAAGAAAAATCTGATAAGGAGATGAAAATATGGCACCACATTTAATTATGTCTGCATCATATAATGCACTTCTCGCCATTTTTCTCTACATACTTGACAAAAAAACAGCGTTTTCTAAAACGTCTCATAAAGTTAAGCAATTGATTATCGGGGTGCTTTTCGGTCTTATGGCGATTTTTGCGACAACCACCTTCGGCGGGTTTGATGTGGGTGACGGAACTATCATGAATGTGAGAGATGCCGCACCTCTTTGTGCAGGTCTTATCTTTGGTGCTCCTGCAGGCATCATAGCAGGACTGATAGGAGGTATTTATCGCTTTGTTGCCGTGTATTTCGGGCTTGCCGGAACATATACGCAGATTGCCTGCTCAGTATCAACCATTCTTGCGGGTTTTATTGCAGCAATCCTAAGAACATATATGTTTGACGATAAGAAGCCAACCTGGCTGTATGGTATGGGTATTGGTATGGTTACAGAAGTGCTTCATATGCTGATGATATTCTTTACCAATATGGATGATGCGGTCAACGCATTTGAATTTGTAAAAATATGCACATTACCTATGGTAATCGGTAATGGATTGGCTGTTGGGATTGCGGTTTTGGTAGTATCTTTAATTGGCAGAGAAAAGTCTGACTCGAAAAAAGAACAAAAACAGATTTCACAGACTTTCCAAAGCTGGCTTTTAATTTGTATTATCATTGCTTTTGTTGCCACAAGCTCATTTTCTTCTGTATTGCAAACAGGCATGAGTGAGGTCCAAACCAATAAAACCATCGAAATGAGCCTATCAGATGTTTATCAGGACATCTTGGATGAATCCAATAACAATCTTTTAAAAAAGACCGAAAACATCAAGGAAGAATACTTAATGGGAGCAACCCTTTCATCTCTTGCCGAAAAATATAATGTCATTGAAGTCAACATCATTGATGAGAACGGATATATTTGTGATTCCAATGTACAAGAGTATATCGGCTATGATATGACAAGCGGAGAGCAGTCAAATGAATTTGTAACTGCACTTTTAAAGGGGAAAGAGTCCCAGTATATTCAGGATTACAGACCTACCTCTTATGATGATGTTACTTTTAGAAAATATGGAGCAATCGCACTTTCAGAGGGTGGATTTATTCAGGTTGGATACGACAGCACCCAGTTTCGGGCAGACATAGACAAGTATGTGAAAACAGTATCAAAAAACCGTCATGTAGGAAATTCCGGATTTGTTGCAATATGTGATGAAAATTTTAATCTTGTAACATACAGAAACGATTTTGAAGGCGCAGGGCTTCAGAAAATCGGTATCACATTTGATCCTGAAACTACTACACAAGGCGAAATTTTTGAGTCAATGGTCTACGACAAAGAATACCTTTGCGCATACCGTTTTGTAGAAGGATACTATATTGTCGGTGCTATGCCAAAGTATGAAGCTATGTTTATGAAAGAGGTTTCAGTGTATGTCAATACATTTATGGAAATCCTCATATTCGCTGCTTTATTTGTTTTGATTTATTTCCTGATCAAGAGAATTATCATTGATAACTTAAGGAAAATAAACAAAGATCTTGCCGAGATTACAAGCGGAAACCTGAATGTTACGGTGAATGTTCGTTCCAATGAGGAATTTGCATCCCTCTCTGATGATATCAATCAGACAGTTGGTACGCTGAAACGCTATATCAAAGAGGCGGCAGCAAGAATTGATAAAGAACTGGAATTTGCAAAACAGATCCAGTATTCTTCGCTACCTACAGTTTTCCCGAAAAATAATGCGTTTAAGCTATATGCCGAAATGATCACTGCAAAGGAAGTTGGCGGCGATTTTTACGACTTTTATATGCTTAGTGATTCCACCATTGCTTTTTTGGTTGCGGATGTATCCGGGAAGGGGATTCCTGCAGCGATGTTTATGATGAGAGCAAAAACAGTGATCAGAGATTTGGCAGAGCAGGGACTTGAGCCGGACGAAATATTTACCATTGCAAACGAAAAGCTTTGCGAAAATAACGATGCAGGAATGTTTGTCACGGCATGGCTCGGTATTTTAGATACGAAGACAGGACTTATGAAGTTTGCCAATGCTGGACATAACCCACCACTTTTTAAAAGAGGTGGTGAGGAGTTTTCATATTTGAAAGCACGAAGCGGTATGCTTTTGGCAGGAATGGAAGGCATCCGTTACCGCAAAAACGAATTGCAGCTTGCTCCGGGTGATAAGCTTTATTTGTACACAGACGGTGTCACCGAAGCAACCAACAACAGCACCGAGCTTTACGGCGAACAAAGACTTTTAGATTTTGTAAATTCTTTGGAAAATACAGAACCCAATAGGCTTTGTAAACTCATTAAAGAGGATGTTGATCAATTTGTGGGGACGGCTCCGCAGTTTGACGATATTACCATGCTTGCTCTCGATTTTGATGCAATACTTGGTGACGAAAGTATTTCGGTTATACCGGATAGCAATTCTCACGTAGTTGTAGGTGCATTTGCAGACTCACTTTCCAAAAAGATTGAAATTGTACCGAAAATTGCAAATAAAATTAATATTGTGTTTGATGAAGTTTATGCAAACATAGTCAATTACAGTAAGGCAACTCTGGCAACAGTTTGCTACAGTATCGAAAGTGGAAAACTCCGCATTTCGTTTATTGATAATGGTATTCCATACAACCCTCTAGAGGCAACTGAACCTGATACAACTCTTTCTGCAGAAAAAAGAGCAATCGGCGGTCTCGGAATTTTTATGGTTAAGAAAATGACGGAAAGTATGGAATATGAATATGAAAATGGTAATAACATACTTACTCTTGCCATTTCATTAAGTTAGGAGGAAAATCAATTGAAATCAAATATTTGTAAATTAAATGAAGATTTAACCTGCCTTGAGGCAGTTCTTGCAGAGGTAGAAAAAGTAACAAAATACAATGCTCTTGAAGGTAAAAAAGCATTAAGGCTTCGCCTTTTGACAGAAGAACTTTGCGGAATGCTTCCCGGACTTACCCAAAACTTCGATGGTGAGTTCTGGACAGAAAATGACGGAAATCATTATGAACTGCATGTAAAACTCCAGGCAGAGGATATGAATCTGGCCTTAAGAGAGGAGTTGCTGGCTGTTTCAAAGTCCAAAAAAAATGCTGCGGCAAAAGGTGTTATGGGAAAAATCAGAGCAGTTGCAGAAACAATGCTTCTTGCAGCTTCAGATCCGGCTCTTCAAGCACTTCCTGTTGGAGATTTGTATGATTATCATGGCTATAATATGGGATTTGGTTATATTGATCCGACCATTGCCTATGAAACAGACTTTGCATACTCATGGTCACTGTTTGCTTATAAAAAAGCAGTGGAAGAGAAGGCAGAAGATGCATTTGCAGAACTGGAACGTTCCATCGTTGCAAAACTTGCTGACGATATTATTGTGGGTGTTCGCGGTAAAAATGTTGAAATTATAGTTACTTGGAACGTATAATGAATGATTCTATACCGTACAGTTTTTATATAGTAGAAATATTTATGAAAAATAAGGTGAAGAGATGATAATTTATTAAATGAAAAGATATATCTTGTTTTATTGAATTACATTTGCAGAATTATTTTATCATGAACAAAGAGACTGACATCCGTCAGTCTCTTTGTTTTCTGGTTATTTACCGCAGCCGCAATCATTCATATAAAGCTGTTTTTATTCACATTTACCGCTTTGAATCCGGTTTAATACCTCACCAAAATCAGTAATTTAAGGAAAGTGTCTAAAGTCGTTGAAAATCAACGGTTTTGGACACTTTTTGTTTTGTTGCTGATTATCAACTACTTATCGCAACCGCAGTCGTTCATATAAAACTTCTTCGGTTCGCATTCACCCGACTGGATCCGGTTTAACACCTCACCGAAATTAGTAATTTAAGGAAAGTGTGTAAAACCGTGCAATACCAACATTTTGATTACTTTTACATTTTTGATAATTTGATTGAAGATAACAATACCTATTCTGCCGGAAGGGTTTGCAAAGATTTTTATGATTTGAAATTTGTTAAAGATTTTCAATATAGAGTCTTTATTGTTCACTTAGTAAAGTGTATAGATACTGATGTAATCAATTTTTTTGATTTCTGTGGAGAATCTATACATTTTCAAACAAGCACCGGTCAAAGTACAGGGATTATAATTTGCTTCTGCCATGACAAAACAAGATGCTCGTCTGAGTCAGCGTTTTTTACTTTTTTATTGTGGTAAATAACAATAAGTTTTGGCGGTTGGGACATTTTTTTGTGAAACATAAGCTAAAAATTGTGCTTATTTAACTAAAAAATATGTATTTTTTTAAAAATAAGAAATGATACAATTATGATGTTATACAACGCTTTATTCATTGACTCTATGGGAGCTGTATTTACCGGTGCAGGCCAGGAATTTTCTGTTGCGAAAGGACACACCCTGCTGTCTGCTACTTTTAACTTAGAAAAAATTGAAGATGTTGTGACTGCCAACAGCATTACAAATTTGGATTTCGGTTATGAATTAGCGGAAGGAAAAGTTATGATAGGCGGCGTTATCTATGATGTTGGTCAGACCGATGCGGAAGACCTCTTAGGTTATAAGGCGAGAGCTTATTATGACAGAGATACTAAAACCTTAATTTCTGTTGATTCTTCTGTACATACTACTGAATTCAAGCTTAGTGTTGAAAATTTACGTTACAATTCTTTGGCTTATATTTACGAAGTACCTCAATTGTAAACTTAAATGCAATACTTGTTTGTTTGATTTATATTTTTAAGTGTATAAATTATAGATACAGGCAGGTGTTGCATTTTGTTTTGCAAAGAAATTATTGAGTAAAAATTAAAGCCTCCAAGGAGAGTGAATCCTTAGAGGCTCATTCTTTTTTATTCAATTATCGCAATAATCTGTGTGATGAACTTGCTTTTATCTTTATGTTGTGGTGGTCCTTCAAGATAGATATGTCTGCATTTGCCGGATAAGGTAATGCCGTTTTCTTTTGCGTATTCAAAAAGTTTCTTGCGGGTGTCGAGTATGTCCTCGTATGCACCGTGATGATATACAGAAAGAGCACGGACATCGGGAATAGCCTCAACATATTCTCCTTTACTTCCGGCAGGGATTGCTACACAATAGGATATTTCATCAGGAACCTTAACAGAATACTCAATATAATATAAACGCCTTGTTGTATCTGTTTCGTATGCCTTGAAAGCTTCAAGTGCCGTATCGCGGAGAAGATTTGTTTTATCCTTGATTGAAGAAGAATTATATGTACGGGAATAAATTGTTTGTGCAGGAATGGTAATCTCTTCGATTGCGGCATTGACTTTTTTTGTTCGCTCCTTCAGTTTCTCTATGGTGAGATTAAGTTCATCCCTCATTTTTTCAAGACGGTGTATCATCGGTTCTAAATCTGATTTACCACCAAAGTATTCACGGATTTCATCAAGGGTAAGCCCTAAGTTCTGAAACACCCGGATAGTACGAACCTGAGTAAAGGTATCAATACTGTAATATCTGTTTCCAGTGGTTCCGTCTTTTTTATCAGGAGTAATGAGACCTTTTGCTTCATAGTTCAATATAATTTTTCTTGTGATTCCAATGGCTTTTGCTATCTCGCCGATGGAAAATAAATTGTTATTATCCATAAAATAATCCTCGTTTTTTGTATAAAATAAATATTTTTGAAAAAAT